>NZ_JBAJEX010000013.1 GCF_039822265.1 Thiobacter sp. AK1 | reverse complement strand
AAACCGTCGGCGCCCAGCGATGCTCGCCTTGTTCGCATCCCCGCTACGCGGGGCCCCTGCTCAGTGGCTCGCATCGCTACTCCCACTCCAGCGCGCCTTTCATCCATTCGTAGATGAAGCCGACCACCAGGATGCCCAGGAACACCATCATCGCTACCAAGCCGAACAGGCCGATGTCCTCCAGGACGATGGCCCACGGGAAGAGGAATGCGATTTCCAGATCGAACAAGATGAATAGGATGGCCACAAGGTAATAGCGCACGTCGAATTTCATGCGCGCGTCTTCGAATGCCTCGAACCCGCATTCGTAAGGGGAGAGTTTTTCCGCGTCCGGGCGGTTGGGTGATAGGAGGTAGCCAAACCCCATGGAAATCGCGCCGACAGCGAGGCCCACGAATACGAAGAGCAAAATGGGGAAATAGTTGGCGAGCATGCTCCACCCCGACGCCTTGGCGGAGGGCGTCTCTTGTTATGGCAATGGATGGGGCAGTTTAGAGGCGCTTGCAGCCAGGTGTCAAGGCCGCAATTTTTTATTTTTCAATTTTAAATCAGGACGTTACGTGATTATCGCGGCTTATTGTCACATAACGCCTGCTTATGTTTGGTGCCGACGATGAGACTCGAACTCATACGGCTTGCGCCACCGCCCCCTCAAGACGGCGTGTCTACCAATTCCACCACGTCGGCTAGTCATGCCGGAACCGGGCCTTGCGCCCGGCCCCGCTTCATTTGGGTATGTCCTGCGCCTTGCCGCCTGCTGGAGGCTGCGGCGGCGCCGGCACCTGGCTGGCGGGCGCTTCCTGTTGCACCGGCACTGCCAGGGGTTTGTGATGCTTGCTCACTGAAAAATAGGTGAGGCCGATACTCGTCAGAAAAAAGACGATCACCAGTATCTTGGTCGCCCGGCTCAGGGCGTTGGCCGCGCCGGTCGCCCCGAACAAACTGCCGGAGGCGCCACTGCCGAAGGCCGCGCCCATGTCGGCACCCTTGCCATGCTGCATGAGCACCAGGCCGATGATGCCCAGGGCAGCCAAAACATGTACGATCCAGACCAAGGTTTCCATAAAGAACGGCTCCCGCGACAGTCAGCGCCGCGCCGCCTTGCAGATGGTGACGAACTCCTCGGCGTTCAAGGAGGCGCCGCCGATCAGGCCACCGTCGATGTCCGGCATGGCGAAGAGCTGGGCAGCATTCGAACCTTTGACACTACCACCGTACAGGATGACCAGGCTTTGTGCCAGCGCCGCGTCGTGGGGCGCAAACAAGCCGCGAATGAAGGCATGCACCTCTTGCGCCTGTTCCGGGGTGGCAGTCTTTCCGGTGCCAATGGCCCACACCGGTTCGTAAGCGATGACACAGTGGCGAAAACCGTCCAGCCCCGCCTGATCCACCACCGCTTGGATCTGGCGTTCCACTACTTGCTGGGTGATACCCTGTTCCCGTTCTGCCAGGCTTTCCCCCACGCACAAAATAGGTGTCAGCCCCGCCTTTTGCGCGGCCACGAATTTGGCCGCCACGGTGGCGTCGTCCTCGCCAAACAGCGCTCGCCGTTCGGAGTGCCCGACGATGACGAAGGTACAGCCAAAGTCCCGGAGCATGGCGCCGGAAACCTCGCCGGTGTAGGCCCCCTTCTCGTACTGACTCATGTTCTGGGCGCCCCACTGGATGGAAGTGTTCTGCAAGGCGAACTGGGCTTGGAATAAATAGGGATAGGGCACGCACACCGCACAACGCACCCCCTCGAGCCCGGTGAGTCCGGCCACTACCCCGTCGAGCAGAGCCTTGTTCTCGACCAGGCTGCCGTGCATCTTCCAGTTGCCTGCGACCAGACGCTCGCGCATCGTGAACCCCGTTTTACAAAGCGGCCTATGGTAGCGGCGACGGCAATCTCGGTCAATCCCGCCAACCCTATGTGCCGGAGTGGGGCGCGGTGTAATAAATCTGTCATCGAACGGATCTAATATGCCCGTCCGAAACACACGCACCACCCAATCTCTCATCAACGAGGAGTTAGCGACAATGAAAAGCACCATCACCCGCACGTTTCTAGCTGCGAGCGCGTTCGCGCTCAGCATCGGCAGCGCCCTGGCCGCCGACATCACCGGCGCCGGATCCACCTTCGCCTACCCTATCCTCGCGAAATGGGCCGAGGCCTACAAGGCGAAGACGGGTATCAGCCTGAACTACCAGTCCATCGGCTCCGGCGGCGGTATCAAGCAGATCAAGGCCAAGACCGTGGACTTCGGCGCCTCCGACATGCCGCTCAAGCCTGACGCGCTGGAGACAAGCGGCCTCATGCAGTTTCCCGTCATCATGGGCGGCGTGGTCCCGGTGGTGAATCTGC
Source organism: Thiobacter sp. AK1 (assembly GCF_039822265.1). NCBI lineage: Bacteria > Pseudomonadati > Pseudomonadota > Betaproteobacteria > Burkholderiales > Thiobacteraceae > Thiobacter > Thiobacter aerophilus. Next base: position 31,472 of record NZ_JBAJEX010000013.1, on the reverse strand, counting down.
CCGGTATCACGGCTGGCCAGATCAAACTGGACGGTACGCTCTTGGCTGACATCTTCCTGGGCAAGATCAAGAAGTGGAACGACCCAGCCATCGCCAACCTAAACAAGGGCGTCCCCCTGCCCGACCAAGCCATCACCGTAGTCCACCGCTCGGACGGTTCCGGCACCACTTTCATCTTCACCAACTACCTGTCCAAGATCAGCCCCGAGTGGAAACAGAAAGTGGGCGAGGAAACCTCCGTGGCGTGGCCGACCGGCCTGGGCGGCAAGGGCAACGAAGGGGTGGCGTCCTACGTGCGGCAGATCAAGGGCGCCATCGGCTACGTCGAATATGCCTATGCTTTGCAAAACAAGATGGCGTACACCCTGTTGCGCAACAAAGAAGGTCACTTCGTCGCACCAAACGCGGAGTCCTTCAAAGCCGCTGCGGCTGGCGCCAACTGGGAGCAGGCTCCAGGTTTCTATGAGATCCTGACGAACGAGCCTGGCAAGCAAAGCTGGCCCATTACCGGCGCAACCTACATTCTGATGCACAAGGTCCAAGGCAATCCGGAGCGGGCCAAGGCCGTACTGAAGTTCTTCGACTGGGCCTACGCCAACGGCGACAATTTGGCACTGGAACTGGACTATATCCCAATGCCGGAAAACGTCGTGAAGCTGGTCCAGAACGCCTGGAAAACCCAGATCAAGGATGCAAACGGCAAGGCGATCTGGTAACTACCGCATGCCCGGATCAAAGGGGCCGAAAGGCCCCTTTTTAGCTGTATAATTTTCGGCGATTTTAACAATGACCGATTCCCTGGCGCAGCGGGACAGGATGCCCGTCGCAGCACTGCCTGCACGAAGGGCGCCTCACACCATGTCAAAAACCATCAGCGACGCGACCCTCAAGCGGCAGCACCTGGCCGACAAGCTGTTTCGCGGCACCACGCGGACCTTTGCCTTTCTGGTGCTGGCAACCCTGATCGCCATTATCCTGTCCCTGGTCCTGGGCGCCTGGCCGGCCATCCAGGCCTTCGGCCCGAAGTTTCTGTTCAGCACCGAATGGAATCCGGTCACGGGTGAATTCGGTGCGCTGGTGCCGATCTTCGGCACTCTGGCCACCTCGGCCATCGCCCTGCTCATCGGCGTGCCGGTGAGCTTCGGCATCGCCCTCTTTCTGACGGAACTGTCGCCGCTGTGGCTGCGCCGCCCCTTGGGCATCGCGGTGGAACTTTTGGCGGGCATTCCCAGCATCATCTATGGCATGTGGGGCCTGTTCGTGTTGGCGCCCACCCTGCAGGACAGTATCCAGCCCTGGCTCATCGACCACCTGGGCCCCATGCCGGTGATCGGCTTCCTGTTCCAGGGGGCGCCCATGGGCATCGGCGTGTTCACCGCCGGCATCATTCTCGCGATCATGGTGATTCCCTTCATTGCCTCGGTCATGCGCGACGTGTTCGAGATCGTGCCGCCCATGCTGAAGGAATCGGCGTACGGTCTCGGTGCCACCACCTGGGAGGTTGTGCGCCACGTGGTGCTGCCCTACACCAAGATCGGCGTAGTGGGCGGCATCATGCTCGGACTCGGCCGCGCGCTCGGCGAAACCATGGCGGTCACTTTCGTGATCGGCAACGCCCATCAGTTCAGCACATCCCTGATGATGCCCGGCAACAGCATCGCCTCCGCTCTGGCCAATGAATTCACCGAAGCCACCACCGATCTGCATGCCGCGGCGCTGATCGAACTCGGCCTGATCCTGTTCTTCATCACCTTCGTCGTGCTTGCCCTGTCCAAGCTGTTGCTGCTGCAGCTTGCGAAGCAGGAAGGCAAGCAAACCTAGCATGATCTCCCTCTACGCCCGACGGCGCTTCGTCAACGCCTTCAACCTCACCGTGTCCCTGCTGGCCATGGCCTTCGGGCTGTTCTGGCTGACCTGGATCCTCTGGACGCTGCTGCGGCTGGGGCTGGGCGGCATCGACATGGGGATCTTCACCCAGATGACCCCGCCGCCCGGCAGCCAGGGTGGCCTGCTCAACGCCATCGTCGGCAGCCTGTTGTTGACCACTTTTGCCACGCTGATCGGCACGCCGATAGGCATTCTGGCGGGGGTCTATCTGGCGGAGTTCGGCCAGGGTAGCCCGCTCGCCGCGCTGACCCGCTTCATCAACGACATCCTGCTGTCGGCGCCCTCCATCGTCATCGGCCTTTTCGTCTATGAGGTGTATGTGGTGCACATCGGTCATTTCTCCGGCTGGGCTGGCGCCTTCGCCCTCTCTCTCATCGTCATTCCGGTGGTGGTGCGCACCACGGAGAACATGCTGAAACTGGTGCCCAACAGCCTGCGCGAGGCGGCCGCGGCCCTGGGCGCGCCGCAGTGGAAGGTGATCACGCTGGTCACCCTGCGCGCCTCCCGCGCCGGCATCATCACCGGCCTGCTCCTGGCAGTGGCCCGTATCGCCGGCGAGACCGCGCCGCTTTTGTTCACCGCCCTCAACAACCAGTTCTGGAGCACCAACCTGAACGCGCCCATGGCCAACCTGCCGGTGGTGATCTTCCAGTTCGCCATGAGCCCTTACGACGACTGGCACAAGCTGGCGTGGGCCGGGGCGTTGCTGATCACGTTCGGTGTCTTGATCCTCAACATCATCGCCCGCGTACTGTTCCGGCAGCGGGGCGTTCGCGGCTAGTCGAGAAACCATGCAAAGCAAACTCACCTCCCTGCCTCCCCTAGACGAGACGCGGCCGCCCCGCATCCAGCCGCCGGCCAAACTCACCGTGCGCAATCTCAACTTTTACTATGGCAAGTTCCACGCCCTGAAGAACATTAACCTTGAGATTCCGGAAAACCGCGTCACAGCCTTCATCGGGCCTTCCGGCTGTGGCAAGTCCACCCTGCTGCGCACCTTCAACCGCATGTATGCCCTATACCCGAACCAGCGGGCGGAAGGTGAAATCATTCTTGACGGCGAGAACATCCTTGATCCACGCCAGGACCTCAACCGGCTGCGGGCCAAGGTGGGCATGGTGTTCCAGAAACCGACGCCCTTCCCCATGTCGATCTATGACAACATCGCCTTCGGCGTGCGCCTCTATGAACGGCTATCCACCCATGAGATGAACGAGCGGGTGGAATGGGCCCTGAAGAAGGCTGCCTTGTGGAATGAGGTAAAGGACAAGCTCAAGCAATCTGGCAACAGCCTTTCTGGGGGCCAGCAGCAACGGCTCTGTATCGCGCGCGCCATTGCCGTCAAGCCGGAAGTGGTGCTGTTGGACGAGCCGGCCTCGGCGCTAGACCCCATTTCCACCGCTCACATCGAGGAACTCATCCACGAGCTCAAGGTGGACTACACCATCGTCATCGTCACCCACAACATGCAACAGGCCGCGCGCGTGTCAGACTACACCGCCTACATGTACATGGGTGAGCTGATCGAATTCGGCGACACCGATACCATCTTCACCACGCCTAAACAGAAGGCCACCGAGGACTACATCACGGGCAAGTTTGGCTGAAGCCAACTGCGCCTGGGGAACGTCTGCCATGGCGCCTTCCCTTCCCCTTGTCCTGTTCGGCGCCTGCGACCGGCACAATCTGGGCGATCTACTGTTTCCGCACGTGATCGCCGCCCTGTTCCCCACGCCACCGCTGGCCGTGGCAGGACTGGTGGCGCGTGACCTGCGCCGCTATGGGGGTCACCTCGTTGAGCCCCTGTCGCAACTGACCACCCGGATCCACGAGCCCTATGTGCTGATACACGTGGGCGGGGAGATCCTGACCTGCTCGGTCGAGGAGGCGGCACTGATGCTCGTCACCCCGGCTGAGCCGGCCACAGCACTCGAGCCGCGGTTGCCGGGGCCCGCGCCGTATGTGATAGACCATGAACGCGCCGGGCGGCAGGCGCGCATCGTGCACTTCGGGGTGGGTGGGTGCGAACTGGACGCCGCCCCGGCGGCGCTGCGCCGCGCGGTGCTGGCGGCCCTCGGCGAGGCAGAGTGGCTCGCTGTGCGTGACCGCCACACGGCACATGTCTTGCGCCGGCACGGCCTCGATTGCGCCCTGGTGCCGGATGCGGCGGTGCTGACCCGGGAATTGTTTGGTCCGCGCATCGCGAGCCGCGCCGCGCGCGGCGAACTGGCCGCCGTAAGACAAAGCTTCCCGGAGGGCTGGCTTGCCGTGCAATTCAGTCTCGATTTCGCAGATGAGGCGAGCCTCGCCGCACTCGCCGCCGCCTGCGATCACCTCGCGGGCCGCAGCGGGCTCCCCCTGGTGCTGTTCAGGGCCGGCGCCGCGCCACTACACGACGATCTCGGGCTTTATTCGGCGGTCTTGAAACGCCTGGCGCCGGGCACGCGGACCCGGCTGTTCCATTCCCTCGACATCTGGGACATCTGCGCTCTCATCGCGGAGAGCCGCGGATTTCTCGGTAGCAGTCTGCATGGACGCCTGCTCGCGCTCATCTATGGATTGCCACGGGCCAGCCTGGGGCTCACTCCACGCCGTCCCCGCAAATTGCGCGCCTTCGTGGAAAGCTGGGAAGTGCCGGGTATGCCCGGCGTGCTACCACCGCAAGAAGCTGCCGTGGCCCTGGCGAGCGCGCTAGACCAGCCACAAGCGGCAAGCCTCGCCCAAGCCACGCGCCTCGCCGCACGCTGCCGCGCCGCCCTGGAAGACTGGATCAGCCGGCTGCTGGCGCGCGTTTGAGGCCGCGCGTCTGCACGAAGCGTTCGAAGGCTGCCGCGTCCAGCGGCGGCGCGGCGAGATGTCCCTGATAGCTGTCGCAACCGGCACCCCGCAGCCAGGTGAGCTGGGCCTCCGACTCCACCCCTTCTGCCAGCACCTTGAGGCCGAGGCTGTGGCCCAGGTTAATGACGGAACGCACGATGGCTGCATCGTCTTCGTCCTCCGGCAGGTGCTGGATGAAAGACTGGTCGATCTTGAGCTTGTCCAGGGGAAAGCGCTTCAGATAAGTTAGGGAAGAGAAACCCGTTCCAAAATCGTCCACGGCCAGTCCAACACCCAGGCCTTTAAGCCGATGTAGCACCGCCGTGGTCCGCGCCACGTCCTGCATGGCGGTGGTTTCCGTGATCTCGATCTCCAAGTGGGCGGCGACAAGTCCCGTGTCATGGAGCACCTGGGCCACCTGATCGGGAAGGGTCGTAAGGGCGAACTGGCGGGCCGATACGTTCACCGCCACCACCAGGCAGTCGAGTCCCTGGTCGCACCAGCGGCGGATCTGGTCGCAGGCCTTGCGCAGCATCCAGATGCCCAGGCGGGTGATCAGCTCGGACTCCTCTGCGAGATGCAGGAATTCCGCGGGTGTCAGCAGACCGCGCCTGGGATGCTGCCAGCGCAACAGCGCCTCCATGCCGATCACGCGGCCACTCGCCACGTCCAGCTGCGGATGGTAAAAGACGCGCAGCTCCCCCAGTTCCTCCGCGTGGCGCAGCTCGTTTTCCAGTTGCAGCCATTCCTCGGCACGCTCGTTCATGTCGCGCGTATAGCACTCGAGGCGGTCGCCGCCATGTTTGTGCGCCCGCTCGAGGGCGGCCTCGGCATTGCGGACCAGAGTCGCACCCTCCTCGCCATCGAGGGGAAAGACACTGATGCCGACACTGGCCGCGAGATTGAACTCGCGTCCAGCCACGTAGAAGGGTTTGCGCATGGCCTCCAGCAGTTTCTCGGCGAGCAGGACCGGTAGCTCCTCTTTCGGATAAGCAGGCAGCAAGACGCAGAAGCGGTCCGCGCCGAAGTGATACAACTTAGCGCCCTGGACATGCTCGCGCTGCGCAGCCAACGTTTCCCCCAACCGTGCGCCGACGGCGCGCAACAGGTCGTCCCCTACCACATGCCCGAGACTATCCACCACGAACTTGAAACGATCCAGGCCTAGTAACACCAGGGCCGCGCGGACGGAGGGACGGTCCGGCGCGTAGAGGATCGATTGCACCGTCTCCTGGAACATGCGCCGGTTGGGCAAATCGGTGACCGGATCGTGATAGGCCTGACGGATGCGACTTTCCTCCGCCAATCGCCGTTCGGTGACGTCCACGACATAGACATGGAACACTTGCAGGTCCGCCAGCCAGTAAAGGTGGCATTCGAGATAGACACCAGGCACCACCTCGTAGGCCTGGAATTCGACCTGGTCCTGCCCACCGCGGAGGATATCCAGCCGCTCCAACAAATCTGGCGGCAGTAGGGAACGCGCATCGTCCTGCGCGGCTCCAATGCGCGCGAGCAGTCTTGTGGTAGCGGGATTGGCGTAAAGCACGGCACCGGAGGGAGACAGGCGAATCACCGGCTGCGGATTGCGCTCCGGAAACTCGGCGAGCAACTGGCGCTCACGCTGCTCGCGCAGATAGCCGTCGATGTAATGGCCAACGAACAAGGAGACGATGAAGATGGCCGCCGCCAATAGCCCCACCATGAGCTGCATGCGCAGCGCCCTTGCCTCCACCTGCCGCACCGCCTGGTCCAGACGGCGTTCGGTGTCTGCAACAATGGCACGCAGGGCCAGATCGATGCGCGCCACCTGGCTACTTGCCCGCGCCAGGGCGGCGCGCGCCGCCCGATGGTCGGGCGGACTTTCGGCGAGGGCCGCCGCCAGCGCTCGCACCGCCTGCCGGAGTTCGGCATAGGCCTGCTCCACCTCGCGGGTTTTAACACTCCCCTGGTGACGCAGCACCTCCAGACCCTGACTGCAACGCCGCTCCATTTCCGCGAAACGCGACTCGGACAGTACGCCATCGACATACGCGGCATAGAGCAGTGCTTCCTGCTCCCGCAGATCGCGTTGCAAGCCAGTCATGGCACGCAGTGCCAAAGCATCCCGCTCCGCCACCGCGAGGGCAGCAGTCCGAACCTGTTCGCCGCTGCGGATCGCCCAGAAGGCCAGGAACAGCCCCAACAGCAGCACCAACAGATAGGCGGCAAACAGACGCGTGCGAAAGCTCAACGAGATGGCCATGGCTGCCTCTCCGGCCGCGGTGCGGCCACGTAGGTGGGATGGATGCGCGCAGAATCAGCTGGCGCTTGCCGCCTGCTCCACCACCTCGGCGATATGACGCGCCCAGCGTTCTACTTGTTGTAGATCCCGGCCCTCGACCATCACGCGCACCAGCGGCTCGGTGCCGGAATTGCGCAGCAGGACGCGTCCCTGGCCACGCAGCTCGGCTTCCGCTTCTACCAGCGCGGCCTGTACGGGAATGCTTTCGCGAAAATCAAAGCCCTTGCCGATCTTCACATTGATCAGGCGCTGCGGATAGAGGGTGACCTCGCGCGTGGCCTCACGCAGAGTCTGGCGCTGGGCGCGCAGCGCGTGCAGTACCTGCAAAGCGGAAATGATGCCATCACCAGTGGTGTGACGGTCACGAATGATAATGTGACCAGAGGATTCACCCCCAAGTTGCCAGCCCTTCTCTTCCAACATCTCCAGGACGTAGCGGTCACCCACCGCGGCACGTGCGAAGGGAATCTTGTGTTTCCTGAAGGCATGTTCCAGGCCGAGATTGGTCATCACCGTACCCACCACTCCGCCCTTGAGCGTGCCTTGGCGGGCACGCTGGCGGGCAATGACGAAGAGCATCAGATCGCCATCGTAGAGCGTGCCGTCGCCGTCTACCATGATCACGCGGTCGCCATCGCCATCGAAGGCGACGCCCAGATCCGCGCCCTGTTCCTTCACCGTGCGCTGCAGCAGTTCGGGGTGGGTGGAGCCGCACCCGGCATTGATGTTAAGACCGTCGGGCTTGACGCCGATGGGGATCACCTCCGCCCCCAACTCATGAAACACATGGGGCGCGATGTGGTAAGTGGCGCCGTGGGCGCAATCCACCACCAGCTTCAGCCCACGTAGATCCATCTCGTTGGGGAAAGTGCTCTTGCAGAATTCGATGTAACGCCCGTCGGAATCCTCCACCCGACGCGCCTTGCCCAGGCGCTCCGCAGGCAGGCACTGCAGGGGTTCATCCAGGGCTTTCTCGATGGCCTGCTCCACGCGGTCCGGCAACTTGAGGCCGCCCGGACCAAAGAACTTGATGCCGTTGTCGGGATAAGGGTTGTGGGAAGCTGAAATGACGATGCCGGCCTGGCAACGCAGGGCGCGCGTCAGGTAGGCCACCCCCGGCGTAGGCATGGGGCCCAAAAGCAGCACGTCCACGCCCGCCGCCGAAAGGCCCGCCTCCAGCGCCGACTCCAGCATGTAACCGGAAATGCGCGTGTCCTTGCCGATGATCACCGACGGACGCTCGCTTGGCAATCGCCGGTCAGCATCGGCAAAGATGCGCCCGGCCGCGTAGCCTAGCCGCATGACGAAGTCGGGCGTAATGGGCTCTTGGCCAACGGTGCCGCGCACGCCATCGGTGCCGAAATATTTTCTGCTCATGCTCCCCATCCTTCCACCGCGGCCACCACCGCAAGGGCCTCGCGCGTCGGTCGCACGTCATGCACGCGCAGGATGCGCGCGCCTTTTCGCGCCGCCAGAAGCGCCGCTGCCACGCTGGCATGCACGCGCGCCTCTACCGATGCCCCGGTGATGCTCCCCAGCATGGACTTGCGTGACAGGCCCGCCAGCACTGGCACGCCCAGGCTCAGCAGGGCCTGAAGCTGCCGCAGAAGCTCCAGATTATGCTGAAGATTCTTGCCGAAGCCAAACCCCGGGTCGATGACGATGCGCTCTTTGGCGATACCCGCCGCCTGCGCTGCGGCGATCCGTTGCGCCAAAAACGCGCGCACCTCCCCCACCACATCGTCATAGTGGGGGTTGACCTGCATGGTGCGCGGCTCCCCCTGCTTGTGCATCAGGCAGACCGCTGCATCACTTGCCGCCACCGCTGCCAGCGCGCCAGGCGCGAGCAGGGCGTTGACATCGTTGATCATGTCCGCGCCGACCGCGAGCGCGGCACGCATCACGCCGGGCTTTTGGGTATCCACCGAGAGTGGCACGCGCGCCTCGCGCAGCCCTTCCAACACCGGCAGCACCCGATCGAGCTCCTCGCCCTCGGAAACCGGGACTGCTCCCGGACGGGTCGATTCGCCGCCGATGTCCAGCAGATCCGCCCCTTGCGCCACGAGCTCCAGCCCATGCGCCACGGCGCGGGCGGCGTCGAAGAAATGCCCGCCGTCGGAAAACGAATCGGGCGTCACGTTGACGATGCCCATGATCAAGGGGCGGTCGAGGGAAAGCGTGAAGCGGCCGCAGCGCAGCATGGAAAAAGTGTTCGCGATGTGGCAACTCAGAACTGCCGGGTGGCCGCCACCTCCGCCGCCCGCCACGTGCAGTTCTTGCCAGGCTAGGCTTCTTCCGCCGGCTTGGTGGTGGGGGCTGCGGCGCTGGGCGGAGCCTTGTCGGCCGGCGTGGACACCGGCGGCACGGGCTTGGGCGGACGCGGTGCACGCCCTGCCATGATGTCGTTCACCTGGTCCGCATCGATGGTCTCCCACTCCAGCAGGGCTTGGGCCATCATTTCCACCTTGTCGCGGTTCTCCTCGATCAGCCGACGCGCCAGCGCATACTGCTGATCGATGATGCGGCGAATCTCCGCATCCACCTTCTGCATGGTGGCCTCGGACACATTCTTGTGGGTAGTAATGGAACGGCCTAGGAAGACTTCGCCCTCGTTCTCCCCATACACCATGGTGCCGAGATTTTCGGACATGCCCCACTCCGTCACCATGCGCCGCGCCAGCTCGGTGGCACGCTGGAAATCATTGGAAGCGCCGGTGGTCATCTGGTTCATGAACACTTCTTCCGCAATGCGCCCGCCGAACAGCACGGCGATGTTCTGCAGGATGGTTTCGCGGTCCATGCTGTAGCGGTCCTCAGTGGGCAGCTGCATGGTCACACCCAGGGCACGACCGCGCGGGATGATGGTGACCTTGTGCACCGGGTCTGTCTTGGGCAAAAGCTTGGCCACCACCGCGTGCCCCGCCTCATGGTAGGCGGTGTTGCGCCGCTCATGCTCCGGCATGACGATGGACTTACGCTCCGCACCCATGATGATCTTGTCCTTGGCGCGCTCGAAGTCCTCCATGTCCACCAGGCGCTTGTTGGCACGCGCGGCGAACAAGGCCGCTTCGTTGACCAGGTTGGCCAGATCCGCGCCAGAAAAGCCCGGCGTCCCCCGCGCCAGCACGTCGGCACGCACATCGGGCGCGATGGGCACCTTGCGCATGTGCACCATGAGGATCTGCTCACGGCCACGAATGTCCGGCAGCGGCACCACCACCTGCCGGTCGAACCGGCCAGGTCGCAGCAGCGCCGGGTCGAGCACATCCGGGCGGTTGGTGGCGGCGATCACGATCACGCCGGAATTGGCCTCGAAGCCATCCATTTCTACCAGGAGCTGGTTCAGGGTCTGCTCGCGCTCGTCGTTGCCGCCGCCCAGGCCCGCACCCCGTTGACGCCCGACGGCATCGATCTCATCGATGAAGATGATACACGGTGCGTTCTTCTTGGCCTGCTCGAACATGTCGCGCACACGCGCCGCGCCCACGCCGACGAACATCTCCACGAAGTCGGAGCCGGAGATGGAGAAGAAAGGCACCTTGGCCTCGCCCGCGATCGCCTTGGCGAGCAAGGTCTTGCCGGTGCCGGGGGAACCCACCATGAGCACGCCGCGCGGAATGCGACCACCCAGTTTCTGGAAACGGCCGGGATCGCGGAGAAACTCCACCAGTTCCGCCACTTCCTCCTTGGCCTCGTCGCAACCGGCGACATCGGCGAAGGTCACGGTATTGGCCGACTCATCCAGCATGCGCGCGCGACTCTTGCCGAAGGAGAAGGCGCCGCCCTTGCCCCCACCCTGCATCTGACGCATGAAAAAGATCCAGACGCCGATGAGAAGCAGCATCGGGAACCAGGAGATGAAGATGCTGGTGAGCATCGACGGTTCCTCGGGCGGCTTGGCATCGACGCGGACGTTGTGTTTGAGAAGGTCATCCACCAGCCACAAGTAGTTGGACGGGGCATAGGTGGTGAAGGTGGTGCCATCGGTACGCCGGCCCTTGATGGTGTTGCCCTCGAGCTGGACGCGCTCGATCGCTCCAGACTTCACCTCCTGCACGAAGGCCGAGAATTCCATGTGGCTGGCGACCACGCGCCGCTGGCCGAACTGCTGGAACACCATCATCAGCACCATGCCGATGATGAGCCAGATGGCGACGGTTTTGAACATGTTATTCAAGAGGGTACCCCGCTATGCAAAAAACTGGACCGACTCGGTCATTCTAAACCCATTCCCCACCCCGTGGGACGCTCATAAAGCACCGCGGGGCTGGCGCGCCAGGAGATAAACCTCCCGGCTGCGTGGACGGGACGACTGCGGCTTACGCAACTCAACCCGCGAAAAGCGCCGCCGTGCCTCGCTGACGAAGGCTTCGAACCCAGATCCCTGGAAAAGTTTTACCAGAAAGACCCCATCCGCCTTGAGCCATTGCAGGGCGAACGCCATGGCAAGTTCCGCCAGATGTTGGCTCTTCGCCTGGTCCGCGATGCCAATGCCGCTGATATTGGGCGCCATGTCGGACATTACAAGGTCGATCGGGCGGCCTGCCAGGCGCTGCTCCAGAACCTCCTGCACCGCCTGCTCGGTGAAATCGCCCTGGATGAACTCCACCCCGGGCAGGGGCGGCATCGCCATCAGGTCCAGGGCCAGGACGCGGCCGGTGCGCCCGACTTTCTGCGCAGCCACCTGGCTCCAACCCCCCGGCGCAGCACCCAGATCCACCACCAGCGCGCCTGGCTTCAAAAGGCGATCGCGCGCGTCGATTTCCAGGAGCTTGAACGCCGCGCGCGAGCGGTAGCCGAGCTTCTTGGCCTGCTGGACGAAGGGATCGCGGACATGGCTGGCCATCCAGGCCTTACTGGTCTTGCTGCGCTTCATGCTATAGACTTACGGTCTTTTCCCGTGTCACCACACACCCAGATGCTTGCGCTGACCTCCGCCCAACGCCGCTTCTTGCGCGCCCGCGCCCACGGCTTGGCGCCCGTTGTATTGCTAGGCGCGGCGGGCTTGAGCGAAGCCGTGCTACGGGAAATCGACGCCAACCTCAAGGCCCATGAGCTGATCAAGATCAAGGTGGCAGGGGAAGACCGCGACATGCGCGCCCACCTGCTGGAAACCATTTGCCAGACGCTCAACGCTCAAGCCGTCCAGCACATCGGTAAGATCCTGGTCATTTACCGTCCGGCTACCAAGCCTCGCCTGGCGCTACCGGCCTGACTGCGCAGCCTCAGCGGCTGCGCAGCACCAGCACCAAGCCGAGCAGGCTCTGGATGACGAACAGCACGCTGGCAATCCCGTGCCAGCGGGCGAAACGGTCCGCCACCACACCGTGCATGACGTCCGCCGGCCCGCCCTTGAGCTTGAGTCCTTCGAGAATCGGCTGGATGCCAAAGTGGCCGACAAGGGTCAGTCCCAGCATGGCCAACACCACCCAGAATACCAGCTGCCTGAGCGCTGCCGCACCATGCGCAATGAGACGGTAGAGGAGCAAATAAACCCCGCAGGCCATGCCTAGATAGGCGGTGACGGTGAACATCCGGCCTGCCAGCATGCCCGCAAGCTGCCGGTCCGACAGGGCCGAGAACAGCGTAGGCGCCGCGATGAAGCCAATCGCCCACAGGCTGCCCACCCAGAGCACCACGGCGATGGCAGCGAGTTTCTGGAAGTTGTTCATGCCGCGCCCACACCCCTATTCGGACTAGATGTAGCGCACGTCCAGGATCTCGTATTCGCGCACGCCACCGGGCGCCTGGACCTCGGCCACGTCCCCGGGGAACTTGCCGATCAGCGCCCGCGCGATGGGCGAGCTGATGGAAATCTTGCCCTGGCGCAGATCCGCCTCGTCATCGCCGACGATCTGGTAGGTCACCTTCTGGCCAGTTTCCAGGTCTTCCAGATCGACCGTGGCGCCGAACACCACGTTGCCCTCGGCATCGAGCAGCTTGGGATCGATGATCTGGGCATTGGCCAGTTTGCCTTCCAGCTCGGCGATGCGACCCTCGATGAAGCTCTGGCGTTCTTTGGCCGCATCGTACTCGGCATTCTCCGAGAGGTCGCCGTGGGCTCGTGCCTCGGCGATGGCGCTGATCACCGCCGGCCGTTCCACGGTCTTCAGGTGATGCAATTCGGCGCGCAGTTTCTCGGCGCCGGTGACGGTCAGGGGAATCTTGCTCATGAACGCATACTCCTTGGACAACGGGGCGATTTAAGCGCCCTGTTTCAGACGGGCGTGCAGGCCCTGCAAGTCGAACACCGTCAGCTCGCGCATGTGCTGCATGCCGGTGACCGCGGCGCGCGCGCCCGAAAGTGTGGTGAAGTAGGTGACCCGGTGGGCGAGCGCGGCGGCGCGGATGGCAGCAGAATCTTGGATCGCGCGCTTATCCTCCACGCTGTTGATGATCATGGCGATCTCACGGTTCTTGATCATGTCCACGATGTGGGGACGCCCCTCCGGCACCTTGTTTACCACTTGCACCGCCAGGCCCGCGCCCTGCAGCACCGCGGCAGTGCCGCGCGTGGCACACAGGGAAAACCCCAGCTCGGCCAGCTTGCGCGCCACCTCGATGGACTTGATCTTGTCCTGGGGCTTGACGCTGATGAACACCTTGCCACCGGTGGGAAGTTTCGTGCCCGCGGCGAGTTGGGACTTAACGAAGGCCTCGCCGAAGGTGGTGGCGATGCCCATCACCTCCCCGGTGGACTTCATTTCCGGTCCCAGCATGGGATCCACGCCCGGGAACTTCACGAAGGGGAATACCGCCTCCTTCACCGAATAGTAGGGCGGCACCACTTCCTTCTCCACGCCCTGCTCCTTCAGACTCTTGCCGGCCATGCAGCGGGCGGCGATCTTGGCCAGGGGCAGACCACAGGCCTTGGACACGAAAGGCACGGTGCGCGAAGCGCGCGGGTTCACCTCCAGCACGTAGATGGTGTCGTTCTGGATGGCGAACTGGATGTTCATCAGGCCCACCACGTTGAGCGCGCGCGCCAGTTTCATGGTCTGGCTCCGCAACTCGTCCTGGATGGCCTGACTCAGGCTGAAAGGCGGCAGCGAGCAGGCGGAATCACCGGAGTGCACACCGGCTTCCTCAATATGTTCCATGATGCCACCGATGAGCACGTCGCGGCCATCGCTCACCGCGTCCACATCCACTTCGATGGCATCGTTGAGGAAACGGTCCAGCAGCACCGGCGAGTCGTTGGACACCTTGACCGCCTCGCGCATGTAGCGCTCCAGGTCGGCCGGCTCGTGCACGATCTCCATGGCGCGTCCGCCCAGCACGTAGGAAGGGCGCACCACCAGCGGGTAGCCGATTTCCTCCGCGAGCCGGAGGGCTTCCTCGGTGCTACGCGCGGTGCGGTTGGGCGGCTGCTTGAGTCTAAGCTCGTGCAAAAGCTGCTGGAAGCGCTCCCGGTCCTCGGCGCAGTCGATGGCCTCCGGCGTCGTGCCGATGATGGGCACGCCATTGGCTTCTAGATCGCGCGCCAGCTTGAGCGGTGTCTGGCCGCCAAATTGGACGATGACACCCTTGGGTTTCTCCACCCGCACGATCTCCAGCACGTCCTCCAGCGTGAGCGGCTCGAAATAGAGGCGGTCCGAGGTGTCGTAGTCAGTGGACACGGTCTCCGGGTTGCAGTTGACCATGATGGTCTCGAAGCCGTCCTCGCGCATGGCTAGCGCCGCATGCACGCAACAGTAATCGAACTCAATGCCTTGGCCAATGCGGTTGGGACCACCGCCCAGCACCATGATCTTGTCGCGGCCAGTGGGATTGGCCTCGCACTCTTCCTCGTAGGTGGAGTACTGATAGGCCGTGTCAGTGGCGAACTCGGCGGCACAGGTATCCACACGCTTATAGACGGGATGGATGCCGAGCGCCCAGCGCCGCGCCCGCACGGCGTGCTGATCCGTGCCCAGAAGGTGCGCCAGGCGCTTGTCGGAAAAACCGCATCGCTTGAGCTCCCACAGTTCGTCACGGGAGAGGGCGTCCAGGCTGCGGCCACGGATCGCCTCCTCGCGCCGCACCAGATCCTCGATTTGCGCCAGGAACCAGGGGTCGATGTGGGTGAGCTGCTGGATCTCCTCGAATGGCATGCCCCAGCGGAAGGCGTCGGCGATGTACCAGATGCGTTCCGCGCCGGGATTGCCCAGCTCCGCTTCCAGGGTGTCACGGTCGCGGGTCTTTTCGTCCAGCCCGTCGGCTCCCACTTCCAGGCCACGCAGGGCCTTTTGCAGCGATTCCTGGAAGGTGCGGCCGATGGCCATCACCTCACCCACTGATTTCATCTGGGTGGTGAGGCGGTCATTGGCCTGCTTGAATTTCTCGAAGGCAAAGCGCGGAATCTTGGTGACGACGTAATCGATCGAGGGCTCGAAAGAGGCTGGGGTGCGCCCGCCGGTGATGTCGTTCTCGAGCTCGTCCAGGGTATAGCCCACCGCCAGCTTAGCCGCGATCTTGGCGATGGGAAAACCGGTGGCCTTGGACGCCAGCGCGGAGGAGCGCGACACCCGCGGGTTCATCTCGATCACCACCATGCGGCCATCCTTCGGATTCACCCCGAATTGCACGTTGGAACCGCCCGTCTCCACGCCGATCTCGCGCAGCACCGCCAGCGAGGCATCGCGCATGATCTGGTATTCCTTGTCGGTAAGGGTCTGGGCCGGCGCGACAGTGATGGAATCGCCGGTGTGCACGCCCATGGGGTCGAAGTTCTCGATGGAGCAGACGATGATGCAGTTATCGTTCTTATCCCGCACCACCTCCATTTCATATTCCTTCCAGCCGATCACCGATTCCTCGATGAGCAGCTCCCGCGTGGGCGAAGCCTCCAAGCCACGCTCGCAGATGGCGATGAACTCTTCCATGTTGTAGGCGATGCCTCCGCCAGTGCCGCCCATCGTGAAAGAGGGTCGGATGATGGTGGGAAAGCCCACCATGGCCTGCACCTGAAGCGCTTCCTCCATGGAGTGGGCAATCGCCGCGCGCGGGCATTGCAGCCCGATTTTCTCCATCGCCTGCTTGAATTTCTCCCGGTCTTCCGCCTTGTCGATGGCCTCCCGCGAGGCGCCGATCATCTGCACACCGTATTTGTCGAGCACGCCGTGTTTGGCCAGATCCAGCGCACAGTTGAGCGCAGTCTGGCCGCCCATGGTGGGCAACAGTGCGTCGGGGCGCTCCTTCTCGATGATTTTTTCCAGCACCTGCCACGTGATGGGCTCGATGTAGGTCACGTCCGCCATGCCCGGATCGGTCATGATGGTGGCCGGGTTGGAGTTGACCAGGATGACCTTGTAGCCTTCCTCGCGCAGCGCCTTGCAGGCCTGCGCGCCGGAATAGTCGAACTCGCACGCCTGGCCGATGATGATCGGGCCGGCGCCGATGATGAGGATGCTGTGGATGTCGGTACGTTTAGGCATAGATCGTTTTCAGCGCAGAGGCCCCGAGGTTCGCGGAGGAAAGACGAAATCTCTGCGCCCTCCGCGGCCTCTGCGTTTCATGCTTTGTTTCGTTCCCGCATCATGTTCACGAAGCGGTCGAACAAATAGGCCACGTCGTGCGGCCCTGGGCTTGCTTCCGGGTGGCCCTGGAAGCTGAAAGCTGGCGCGTCGGTGCGGGCGATGCCCTGCAGGCTGCCGTCGAACAAGGACACGTGGGTGGCCCGCAAATGGGCCGGCAGTGTGTCCGCATCCACCGCAAAGCCGTGGTTCTGGCTGGTGATCATGACGCGCCGGGTATCGAGATCCTGCACCGGGTGGTTGGAGCCGTGATGTCCAAACTTCATCTTCACGGTACGCGCGCCGGAAGCAAGGGCAAGCAGCTGATGGCCGAGGCAAATACCAAAGATGGGAACCTGCTCTTCGAGCAGGGTGCGAATGGCGCGAATGGCGTAGTCACAGGGTTCGGGGTCGCCGGGCCCGTTGGACAGCAGTACCCCGTCGGGCCTGAGGGCGAGCACCTCCTGCGCTGCGGTCTGCGCCGGCACCACCGTCACACGACAGCCACGTGCCGCAAGCATCCGCAAAATGTTGCGCTTGACACCGTAATCGTAGGCCACCACGTGATGTTTGGGCGCTTCCAAGGGCGGATGCCCCATGCCACGCACCCAGGTCTGCTCCTTCCACTCATAGGGGGTCGCGCAGCTCACCACCTTGGCCAGATCCATGCCCGCCAGCCCAGGGAAGGCACGCGCGCTCTCCAGGGCACGCGCCTCGTCCACCTCGCCCGTCATCAGACAACCATTCTGGGCGCCCTTTTCGCACAGGATACGGGTGAGCTTGCGCGTGTCGATGCCCGCGATGGCCGGCACGCCCTGCCGCCGCAGGTAAGCACTGAGATCCTCGCGGCTGCGCCAACTGCTTGGCCGCAGGGCCAGGTCGCGGATCACCAGACCGGCAGCGTAGATGCGGTCGGCCTCCTCGTCCTCGGAATTCACCCCGACGTTGCCGATATGGGGGTAGGTGAGCGTGACGATCTGGCGCGTATAAGAGGGGTCTGTCAGGATTTCCTGGTAGCCCGTCATGCCGGTGTTAAACACCACCTCGCCGACGGTCACCGTCTCCGCACCAATGGAAATGCCCCGGAAGACAGTCCCGTCAGCGAGAACGAGCAGGGCGGGGGCGGGCGTTGACACGGGCAAACTCCAGTACCAGATACACAAGAAGCGGGAAAGGCCACATGCCTTCCCCGCTTCCGTAAGCTCTGGAATTATACCGGATTGTGACAGGGGCTGACAACGCGACGGGGTCGCGCCGTCTCACCGGATGCCCAGCACGTCCTGCATGTCGTACAGGCCACGCGGGTGCTCGGCGAGGAAACGCGCCGCGCGCAGTGCGCCCATGGCAAAGGTGGCGCGGCTGGAAGCCTTGTGGGTGATTTCGATGCGTTCGCCGATACCAGCGAACAGCACGGTGTGATCGCCCACGATGTCGCCGCCGCGCACCGTGGCAAAGCCGATGGTGCTGGGCAGACGCTCGCCGGTCACGCCCTCGCGCCCGTACACCGCGCATTCGGCGAGATCCCGTCCCAGCGCGGCGGCCACCACCTCGCCCATGCGCAGGGCGGTGCCGGAGGGCGCATCCACCTTGTGGCGGTGGTGTGCCTCGATGATCTCCACGTCATAGCCCTCGCCGAGAACGCGTGCGGCCATGTCCAAAAGCTTGAGCACCACGTTCACACCCACGCTCATGTTGGGCGCGAATACGATGCCGATGTCCTCGGCAGCCTCACGGATCGTGGCTTTCTGTTCGGCGGAAAAACCGGTGGTACCGATCACCATGGCGATGCCGCGCGCCCGGCATAGAGCCAAATGGTTGAGGGTTGCCTCCGGACGGGTGAAGTCGATGAGAATGCGGCTGTCGGCAAGGGCCGTTTCCGGCTCAGTGCTGATGATGACCCCGCAAGGCGTGCCCACCAACTCCCCCGCATCCCGCCCCGCGTAGGGGCTGCCTGGCCGTTCCAGCGCGGCACTCAGCCGCAGATCCGCCGCCTGGGTGACGGCCTCGATCAGGGCCCGGCCCATGCGGCCGGAGGCGCCGGCAATGGCGATGTTGAGCATGCATCCATCCATTCAGTGCGAACCGGGGGCGCGTAAGGCGCCACGGACTGGTTCGGGTTGCGGGTCAGAAACCGATTTTTTCCAACATGCGGCCGAAAAATCCCTTCTCTTCCGGCGGTGGCGCGGGTGGCGCATTGGGATCGGCCTTGGACAGCACGACCTCGTTGACGCCGCGCGCGGGCTGCTTCTCCGCCTGAGCCTGATCTTCGGCGGTGAGAGGCGCCACATCCCCGGCCACCCGCACGAGCTGGTCATTCTCGAAGAACAGCGTGAGCTTGCGTTCCTCCTCCAGCTTGCTGCCTTTGGCCAGACGGTAGACGTAGTCCCAGCGGTTGGCGTGGAAGGGATCGGTGATGGGCGGCGAGCCCAACAGAAAGCGCACCTGGGCACGGGTCATACCGGGTGCCAGCTTGGCCGCCATCTCCTGGGTGATCACGTTGCCCTGCTGGATTTCGAGCTTGTAGGGTTCGGGGGCGATCTGGGTGACGGAACAGCCTGCCAGTCCCGGCACTGCCGCAAGCCACAAAACCGAAAGCAAAGCGCTGCGCCGCATGGGATTGCCCAAAAAGAAAGCGTACATTATAGCGGCTCGGCGCGGCCCTGTGACCGGCCCCCGGACTTCCAGCGGACGGACAAAGGGCCTATCATCTGGACTAGACGCGCTTTCTGGATCACCCATGACCGACCCCCGGGAACTCAAGAACGCCGGCCTCAAGGCCACCCTGCCCCGCCTGAAGATTCTCAGCCTGTTCGAGACCAGCGAAGTCCGCCATCTAACGGCCGAGGATGTCTATCGCATGCTGTTGCAGCAGGGTGATGCCGACATCGGGTTGGCTACCATCTACCGCGTGCTGACCCAGTTCGAACAAGCCGGGCTCTTGATCCGCCACCATTTCGAGAGCGGCAAGGCCGTCTTCGAGCTTAACCAGGGGGGGCATCATGACCATCTGGTCTGCATGCAGTGCGGCCGGGTGGAGGAGTTCTATGATGCGGAAATCGAAAAGCGCCAGGAAAGGATTGCCAGGGAACGCGGCTTTTCCATTCACGAGCACTCTCTCTACATTTACGCCGACTGCACCAAGGAAAACTGTCCCTACCGGCGTTAGCCCGGATATTTCACCAATGCCTGTTACGCTCTGCGGCCGTTTACGGCCGACGGCGGATGATTGTTCTGGACGCGAACATTCTGCGTCCAATAGGCAAATCCCGAATTCTGGACGAACCTCCCCCTACCCCCGTTGTTTACAGCGTGCCGGGGACAGCACTTCGATGGGGTCATGGGGCGAGCGCGCGGGCGGCGATGAGGAAGGTTTCACGCATCGGATGATGTGAGGCGAGCAGGATTTGCACGCGACGCGTGTTGCGCACGATGGCGGCGCCGATCTTGAGCAGCTTCACGCGGATCGTGGCGGCGGATGCGCGCGCCAGTTCCGTCCCCGCCAGCGCCAAGGCGCGGAATCGCTCCATCAAGGTATAAGCCAGCGCCGCCAGCATCAGCCGCAGCCAGTTGGCCGCGAACTTGTGGCTGGAAGCCCGCGTGCCGAACAAGTCGAGCTGGATTTCCTTGATCCGGTTCTCGGCCTCCCCGCGCGGGCAGTAGATTTGATCGTAAACCACCGCGGCATCCTGCTTGAGGCTGGTCACCACGAAGCGTGGATTCGCCCCTTGCGCCCCATACTCCAGGCGCGTCACGATGCGCCGCTCGATATTCCAACTCTCTGCCGCATAGCGGAACTCGGCGATGTGGCGCTGCTTGGTTTGCGTCGCCTCGAATCGTGTGCAGAGTCGATCCTCTTCCGCCGCCACGATCTCGTGCAAACGCTTATTGCGCGCCACGCCAATCACGTAATCCACGCCATGCCGCTCGCACCAGCGGATCAGGTTCTGGCGGCAGAAGCCGGAGTCACCGCGCACGATGAAGCGGGTCTCGGGCCACGCTTGGCGCAGTCTCGCCACCAGCAGCTTGATCGTTGCCGCCGCATGCCTGGCGCCATCGATACGCGAGGGGCGCAGCACGCAGGCCAGCATCGCCTGGCCGCAGAATACATAGAGCGGCAAGTAGCAGTAATGGTCGTAATAGCCGTGAAATTGCGCCAGCTCCTGGTCGCCGTGCAAGGGCACATCGGAGGCATCGACGTCGAGGATCAGTTCCCGGGGCTCTGTCGCGTGGCTGGCGATGAATTGTTCGACCAGCACCCGATTCAGCGCCACGGCCTGCGCGCGCGTGGCGCGATTCTCCAATCGGCACAAAGTGGGTGCGCTGGCCAGCTCGTCCGTTTGACCGACTGCCGTTTGCATCAATGTGTCGCGACGCAGCCGGTCGTGGTCGTTCAGGTCTTCGTAGCCCGCGCACAGGCCGTAGATGCGCTGGGTCAGCAGGGTCTTGAGGGAGTGGGTGATGCGCGTTTCGTCGCGCGCGTCGTCGAGTGCGGCGGCCGCGGAACGGGTCAGGCCAATGCGCCTGTCCACTTGGCGCAACAGCATCAGCCCGCCGTCGGAACTGAGGTCCCCGCCCCGGAAATTCGCTTCGACGATCCGGCGCCCCAAACGCCCAAATTCAATCAATTCAGCGGTACACTTTGGCATCGGCGGAGTCCCCTCGCAAAACGTATTCGACACACGAATTGTAAGGGTTAATCAACTCCGCCGTCCTATTCTGATGAAATATCCGGGTTAGCTTGAACCCTGGTATCCATTGACCGGCCAGCGTGCCGTGAACTGCACGGAACATGACATTCATCACGGTTTTTGAGATGTCAGCCGCGCCTACGTCTGGATAATCTGGGTTGAAACGACGCTAAGCGCTTCCCTGGTTGCCCTCTCTTGCGACGGAACGAAATGAGGGGAACAACCATGGCCCGTGGGGTCCTGCATCGAGAAGGACTCAACCAAGATCGTCAGCCACGCAGCGCGCCAGACGCGCGAGAAGGACCCGTTAGCGGCTGAGCATTTCCGCGGCGTGGGCACGGGTGGTGTCGGTGATATCCATTCCCCCCAGCATGCGCGCGATTTCCTCGACCCGCTGGTCGCGCTTGAGAGGTGCGATGCGGGAGACGGTCGCCCCGTCCCGAATTTCCTTCCATACCCTGAGGTGATGCTCGCCCTGGGCCGCCACCTGGGGCAGATGGGTGATACACAACACTTGGCGGCTTTGCGCCAGGCGCTTGAGCAGTGCGCCCACGATTTCCGCCACACCCCCTCCAATCCCCACGTCCACTTCGTCGAAGATCAAGGTGGGCACCGGCGTCACGTCCAGCGCCGCCACCTGGATGGCGAGGCTGATGCGGGACAGCTCGCCACCGGAAGCCACCTTGGCCAGGGGACGCAGGGCCGCGCCAGCATGGGACGCCACCCGGAACTCCGCGTTCTCCAACCCAAAACTGCCACCCTCCGGGACCGGGATGAGTGCCACCTCGAAGCGCGCGCCGGCCATGGCCAGAGTCTGCAGCGTGTCCGTGACCTTGCGGGAGAGCTCAGCCGCGGCCTTGGCCCGTTCCACACTCAGTTTCTCCGCCTCGGCGCGCCAGCGCGCTTTTAGCGTCGCTTCGCGCTGGACCAGGGCGGCGACATCTCCCGCCTCGGAAAGCTCGGCCAGGCGCGTGCGCGCGCTTTGCAGCAGGGCGGGCAGGCGCTCGGGTGTGACGCGGAATCTGCGCGCCGCGCGGTGGATGGCCTCCAGGCGTGCCTCACACTCCGCCAAGCGTTCAGGGTCGAGCTCCAGGCGCTGGCGATAGTGATTGAGGGCATAGGCTGCCTCGCGCAATTGGATTTCTGCCGGCTCCAGGATTTCCAGGACGTCCACCAAGGCGGGATCGTATTCCCGCAGTTGCCGCAAGCGGTCAATTACCCCGGCGAGCTGGGAGAGCAGCGACAAGTCACTCTCGGAGAGCTGCTCCACCGCCTCGCGCGCGCCTTCGATGAGGCTCGCGGCGTGGGCGAGCCGGCTATGCTCCGCCTGCAGGGCCGCCCATTCCTCTTCGCTGAAATCGAGCGCCTCAAGCGCCTGCACCTGCCATTCCAGTTCCTCTCGCTCCCGCGCGAGCTGGGCGGCATCGTGCTCCGCCAGCTCCCGCTGACGACGGATCGCCTGCCAGTCGTGATAAAGGTCGGAAACCAGGCCCGCCAGCACGTCCAGCGCGGCGTAGCCATCCAGTAGGGCGCGCTGCGTCGCCGGCTTGAGGAGACTTTGGTGGGCGTGCTGGCCATGGATGTCCACCAAGCGCTCCCCCACCTCACGCAATTGCTGCAAGGTGGCGGCGTGGCCATTGATGAAGGCACGCGAGCGACCGGAGGCGTCCACCACCCGCCGCAGCAGACAGACGCCCTCGTCGCCGGTCAGATCCTGGGCGGCAAGCCACTGGCCAATCTCGGGCGCGCGGCCAATGTCGAACTGGGCGGCGATCTCGGCCCGGGCGCAGCCTTCACGCACCACGGCGGCATCGGCGCGATCGCCCAGCACTAGGGCCAGCGCGTCGATGAGGATGGACTTGCCGGCTCCCGTCTCACCGGTAAGCACGGTAAAGCCCGGCTCGAAATCCAGTTCGACCCGATCGACGATGACGAAATCCCGGACGGACAGATGAACCAGCACGGTCAGGCGTCGCTTTTGACAAAGCCGGCACGCGTCACAGTTTCTCGCCCCAGTGGAGTTTCTGGCGCAGCATGTCGTAGTAGCTATGGCCCTTGGGATGGAGCAGACGGACGGTTTCCATGGAGCCGCTCACCTCCACGCGGTCGCCCACTTTCAGCTCCAGCCGGTGCTGGCCGTCCAGGTTGGCGCAACAGTCGTCGGCATGGATCACCAGCACTTCAACGCGGGAGTGGCTGTTGACGGCGATGGGCCGGTTGGACAGAGTATGGGGGCAAATGGGCACGAGAGCGATGGCTTCCAACGTGGGATGCAGGATGGGCCCGCCCGCCGACAGGGCATAGGCGGTGGAACCCGTGGGCGAGGCGATCACCAAGCCATCGGAGCGCTGGCTATAGACGAACTGCTCATCGATGAACACTTCCAGCTCGATGAGCCGTCCCGCCGCGCCCTTGGACACCACCACGTCATTGAAGGCACGGGCCTCATGCAGGATCTGGCCATCGCGCCTGACCACTGCATCCAGCAAGAAACGGTCTTCCACGACGAACTCCCCGGCCAGCATCTCATCCAGCGTCTGGATCATGGTATCCAGGGAGACATCGGTGAGAAACCCCAATCGGCCCTGATTCACCCCCACCACCGACACGTCATAGGGTGCCAGGATACGGGCGATGGAGAGCATGGTGCCATCGCCACCGAACACCACCACCAAATCGGCGAGATGGCCGATCTCGGCAAGCGTGGCGGTCTCGAAGCCTGCGATACCGACCCGCTCGGCGGTCTGGGTGGCGATGACCACACGCAGACCCCGCTGAGCGAGATGATCGGCCAGGCGCAGCAGGGCACTACCGATCTCCCTGCTGTTGTACTTGCCCACCAGGGCCGCGGTCTTGAACGGAAAACGCATGATCACGTGATTATAGCGACCACCCCGGGCTTTGTCCGATCGGCCCTGGGTCGCGGCGGAACTTCCTAAAGGTTCAGGAATCGGTAGAATCGTGGCCATGCTCGACAAGCGCTCTCTGGTCCTGCTCAAAACCCTGGTGGAACGCTACATCGCCGAGGGTCAGCCCGTGGGGTCGCGCACCCTGTCCCGTTATTCCGGGCTGGACGTCTCGCCGGCGACCATCCGCAACGTGATGGCCGACCTGGAAGACCTCGGCTTCGTCACCAGTCCCCATACCTCCGCCGGACGCATCCCCACGCCGCGCGGCTACCGCCTGTTCGTGGACAGCCTGCTCACGGTGCAGCCGTTGCCCAGCGAGGCCGTACAGGCGCTGGAGAGCAAGCTGGACACCTCGGATCCCCAGCGCTTGATCGCCTCGGCCTCGCGGCTATTGTCCGACCTCACCCACTTTGCCGGCGTGGTGATGGCGCCCAAGCGCAGCACCGCCGTGCGCCACATCGAGTTCCTAAGCCTGTCGGAGCGGCGCATTCTGATGATCCTGGTATCCACCGACGGCAACGTGCAAAACCGCATCCTCATCCCGGACAAGGCCTTTAGCGCCACCGAGCTCGCGGAGGCCGCCAATTTCTTCAACCAGAACTACGCCGGCCGCACCCTGGACGAAGTGAAGCAGGCCATTCAGGACGAGCTCAAGGCCCTGCGCCAGGACGTGATCGCCCTGATGAACGCAGCGCTGGAAGCGGGCAGCGCGGCGCTTTCCGAAGCCGAGGACCAGTGCGTGCTTTCCGGTGAAGGCAAGCTCTTGGAAGTGCAGGATCTCTCGGCCAATCTGGACCGGCTCAAGCGCCTGTTCTCCATCTTCGAACAGAAGACCGAGCTTATGCAGCTTTTGGCCTTGGGCCAACAGAGCCAGGGCGTGCAGATCTTCATCGGCGGCGAATCTGGCGTCATGCCCTTGGACGAGTGCAGCCTGGTCACCGCGCCCTACGAAGTGAACGGCCGGGTGGTGGGCACGGTGGGCGTGATCGGCCCGACGCGCATGGCCTACGATCGTGTCATCCCCATCGTGGACATCACGGCCAAGCTGCTTTCCAGCGCCCTCTCCTACCACTGATGCGCTATCTGCCTGAACCGCCCTTTCGTCATGGTACCGTTTCCCGCGTGGGCGTGCTGCTGGTGAACCTGGGCACGCCTGCCGCCCCCACGAGCGAGGCGCTGCGCCCCTATCTCCAGCAGTTCCTGTCCGACCCGCGCGTGATCGAAATTCCGCGCCTTTTGTGGTGGCCGATCCTGCACCTTTTCATCCTCACCACCCGTCCGCGCAAGTCGGCGCAAAAATACGCCAGCATCTGGACGCCGGAAGGCTCGCCGCTACTGGTGCACACGCAACGCCAGGCGACGCTACTCAAGGGCTATCTCGGCGAGCGCACGCGCACCCCTTTGCTGGTGGATTACGCCATGCGCTACGGCGTGCCTTCCATCGAGACCACGCTCCTCAAGATGAAGGCGGCCGGCTGCGGCCGGCTCCTCATCCTACCCCTCTATCCCCAGTATGCCGCCAGCTCCACCGGCAGCGTCTTCGACGCGGTGGCGGATACTATCAAGCGGCTGCGCAACCCGCCGGAGCTACGCTTCATCAAGCACTTTCACGACCATCCCGGCTACATCGCCACGCTCGCCGAGAGCGTGCGCGCTCACTGGGCCGCCCATGGCCGGCCGGACCGCTTGATCATGAGCTTTCATGGCGTGCCCCGCTTCACTCTGGACAAGGGCGATCCTTACCACTGTGAGTGCCAGAAGACGGCGCGCCTGCTGGCGGAAAGCCTCGGACTGGCGCCAGATGCCTGGCAGCTCACCTTCCAGTCCCGCTTCGGCCGCGCCGAGTGGCTCACACCCTATACCCAACCCACCCTCGAGGCCCTGGCGCGTCAGGGTGTCGGGCGGGTGGACGTGATCTGCCCAGGCTTCCTCGCCGATTGTCTGGAAACCCTGGAGGAAATCGCCGTCGAGGCGAAGACCGCGTTTCTCGCCGCTGGTGGCCGTGAATTCCACTACATACCCTGCCCCAACGAACGCCCAGATTGGATCCGCGCTCTGGCCGACATCACGCTCGGCCAACTTTCCGGCTGGCTGGACGAAGCCCCGCAGGCATTAGCCCGGGAGGCGCAAGCCTCCCGCACCCGCGCCCTGGCCTTGGGCGCGGCCGACTAGTGTAGGCTCCCGCGCCCCGGTAGTCCCCAACGTGGCGGAAAAGCGGGGCGCCCGCTCGCGCCGCAATGACGCTGCGCCCGTGGCGCCTGCCTTAGCCTTGTCAGACGCTTGGCGTACCAGCCAAACCTTGGGCAGCCTCAGCCCACCGCTGCACGGCTCGTGGTAAGCCAGATGGCGCCTTCCCACCCGGCTCGTCCCATGGGCCCCTCTTGAAATAAGGCCATTCGTCCCCATACGCCATCGGAACCCTTGGAGGAACCCATGTCCGATCAGGAAACCAGCCAGAACCAAACCGAAACGATCCAGAACCAACCGTCCGATCACCACGCGCCCGAGGTCATGCCCAGCCTCGAAGAACTCTTGCGCGAGGCCGAACGCAAGGCCCAGGAGCATTACGATGCCTGGATGTATGCCAAGGCCGAGACCGAGAATGTGCGCCGACGCAGCGTGGAAGAGGTGGAGAAGGCGCGCAAGTTCGCCATCGAGTCCTTCGCCCGCGAGCTGCTGCCGGTAAAGGACGCCCTCGAAATGGCCCTGGCGGTGGAGAACGCTACCCTGGAGAGCCTGCGTCAGGGTGTGGAGCTTACGCTCAAGCAGCTCACCAGCGTGTTCGACAAGTTCCATATCCAGGAAGTCAACCCAGCAGGAGAGAAATTCGATCCCAATCTGCACGACGCCATGGCCATGGTGGAGTCAGAGCAGGAACCCAACACCGTCACCCAGGTAATGCAGAAGGGCTACCAGCTCCACGAACGTCTGCTGCGTCCGGCCCTGGTGACCGTGGCCAAGGCCAAGCAGGGGTAGCAAGGGGCGGCTTGCCCGGCCGCTTCGGGTTGAAAGCGCCTGGCGAGGCCCCCATCTAGGCGCTAACCGTATTTCGAGACCACTGAAAAGGAAAACATCATGGGAAAGATCATCGGCATTGACCTCGGTACCACCAACTCCTGCATGGCCATCATGGAGGCAGGCAAACCCAAGGTCATCGAGAATTCCGAGGGCGCACGCACCACGCCCTCCATCGTCGCCTACACGGAAGACGGCGAAATCCTGGTGGGCGCGCCGGCGAAGCGGCAGGCGGTCACCAATCCCCAGAACACGCTGTTCGCCGTGAAACGTCTGATCGGCCGGCGCTACGACGAAGCAGCGGTGCAAAAACAGATCAGCCTGGTGCCCTACAAGATCGTGAAGGCCGACAACGGCGATGCTTGGGTAGAGGTGCGTGGCAAGAAAATGGCGCCGCCCGAGGTGTCGGCGCAGGTGCTGCGCAAGCTCAAGCGTGACGCCGAGGCTTATCTCGGCGAGCCGGTGACGGAAGCGGTGATCACCGTGCCCGCCTACTTCAACGATTCCCAGCGCCAGGCCACCAAGGACGCGGGCCGCATCGCCGGCCTCGAGGTGAAGCGCATCATCAATGAGCCCACTGCGGCGGCCCTGGCCTTCGGCCTGGACAAAAAGGAAGGCGACCGCAAGATCGCAGTGTATGACCTGGGCGGTGGCACCTTCGACATTTCCATCATCGAAATCGCGGAAGTAGAAGGCGAGCACCAGTTCGAGGTGCTGTCCACCAATGGCGACACCTTCCTGGGCGGCGAGGACTTCGACCAGCGCCTGATCGACTACCTGGCCGACGAGTTCAAGAAGGAACAGGGGATAGACCTGCGCAAGGACATGCTGGCTCTGCAGCGCCTCAAGGAAGCTGCGGAAAAGGCCAAGATCGAGCTGTCCTCCGCCCAGCAGACCGAGGTTAACCTGCCCTACATCACCGCGGACGCCACCGGACCTAAGCATCTGAACGTGAAGATCACGCGCGCCAAGTTCGAAAGCCTGGTGGAAGACCTGATCGAGCGCACCATCGAGCCGTGCAAGATCGCCATCAAGGATGCGGGCATCAAAGTCTCCGACATCGACGACGTGATCCTGGTGGGTGGCCAGACCCGCATGCCCAAGGTGCAGGAAAAAGTGAAGGAGTTCTTTGGCAGGGAGCCGCGGCGGGACGTGAACCCCGACGAGGCGGTGGCCATCGGCGCGGCAATCCAGGCCGGCGTGCTCCAGGGCGAGGTGAAAGATGTGCTGCTGCTCGACGTCACCCCGCTGTCACTGGGCATCGAGACCTTGGGTGGCGTGATGACTGTGCTCATCCCGAAGAACACCACCATCCCCACCAAGGCAACTCAGGTGTTCTCCACGGCGGACGACAACCAGACCGCCGTGACCATCCACGTGCTGCAGGGTGAACGGGAAATGGCGGCGGGCAACAAGAGCCTTGGCCAATTCAATCTGGAGGGCATTCCGCCCGCGCCGCGCGGGGTGCCGCAGATCGAGGTCACCTTCGACATCGATGCCAACGGCATCCTGCACGTGTCTGCTCGCGACAAGGCGACCGGCAAGGAGAATAAGATCACCATCAAGGCCAACTCTGGTCTAACCGAGGAGGAAATTCAGCGCATGCTGAAGGACGCCGAGGCTCACGCCGCCGAGGACCACAAGCAGCGCGAGCTGGTGGAAGCGCGCAATCAGTGCGACCAGCTCATCCACTCGGTGAAGAAGACGCTCGCCGAGCAGGGCGATAAGATTAGCGCCGACGAAAAGGCCAAGATCGAGGCCGCGATCAAGGACGCCGAGGAGGCCATCAAGGGCAACGACAAGGACGCCATCCAGTCCAAGATGAATGCCCTGGCCCAGGCCTCGCACAAACTGGCCGAGCAGATGTACGCTCAGCAGCAGGGGGGCGGCCAACAAGCCTCTGGCAAGGCCGGGGGCGGGAAGGCGGACGAGGACGTGGTGGACGCCGAGTTCGAGGAAGTCAAAGACAACAAATAATCAAACCTCGCCCCCAGAGGCACAGAGCCGCAGAGAACGGTTTCTCTGTACGCTCTGTGCCTCTGCGTCTGTAAGGTGTACGAACGAATGTCCAAACGCGACTATTACGAAGTGCTCGGCGTCAGCCGTGACGCCTCCGAGGACGAACTGAAGAAAGCCTACCGCAAGCTGGCCATGAAATACCACCCGGACCGCAATCCGGGGAACAAGGAGGCCGAGGAGAAGTTCAAGGAGGTCAAGGAAGCCTACGAGACTCTGAGCGACCCCAATAAACGCGCGGCCTACGACCACTACGGACATGCTGGCGTCGATGCCAACCTGGGTGGCGGCTTTCAGCACGGTTTCGGCGGTTTCGCCGATGCCTTCGCGGACATCTTTGGTGACCTGTTCGGTGGCGGCGGGCGGCGCAGCAATGTCTATCGCGGTGCGGACCTACGCTACAACTTGGAGATCACCCTGGAGGAAGCCGCGCACGGCACCGAGACGCGCATCCGTGTTCCCACCATGGAAACCTGCGCCACCTGCGGCGGCACTGGCGCCAAGCCCGGCACTCAACCCATGACCTGCTCCATGTGCGGTGGCCACGGCCAGGTGCGCATGCAGCAGGGTTTCTTCTCCATCCAGCAAACCTGTCCCACCTGCCATGGCAGCGGCAAGATCATCGCCGAACCCTGTCACCAGTGTCACGGCGCAGGACGCGTGAAGAAACACAAGACGCTCGCGGTGAAGATTCCCGCTGGCGTGAATGCGGGCGACCGCATCCGCCTTTCCGGCGAAGGCGAAGCCGGTGTCAATGGTGGACCACCGGGCGATCTCTACGTCGTGATACACCTCAAGGAGCACCCAGTTTTCAAGCGCGATGGCAACGATCTGCACTGCGAGATGCCGATCAGCTTCACCACTGCCGCCCTGGGCGGTGAGCTGGAAATTCCCACCCTGGACGGTCATGCCCGCATCACGATTCCGGAAGGCACGCAGAGCGGACGCGTGTTTCGCCTGAACGGCAAGGGTATCAAGGGTGTGCGCAGCCACACGCCAGGCGATCTCTATTGCCACGTGATAGTCGAAACACCGGTCAATTTGAATGCGCGCCAGAAGGAACTGCTGCGTGAGCTGGAAGCCATTAGCCGCGGCGAGGAAAACAACCCGCGCGCCAAGCGCTGGATGGACAAGGTGAAGGAGTTTTTTGGCCAATAACCTTCGCGCGCCAGGCATGAGAGCTTTCCCTGCCTTTGCTGCACGCCGACGTCCCCCCCGTATTTGAGTAGCACGCCGATCTGGAGTCCAATGCCCACCGACAAGGAGATTGGACGTGAAGAAGCGGTTTACCGAAGAGCAGATCATCGGCTTTCTGCGTGAGGCGGAAGCCGGGTTGCCGGTCAAGGACCTGTGCCGCCGACACGGCTTCAGCGAAGCCTCGTACGACCTGTGGCGCAGCAAGTTCGGCGGCATGAGCGTGCCGGACGCCACGCGGCTCAAGGCGCTGGAGGCGGAGAACACCCGGCTGGGGAAGCTGCTCGCCGAGCAGATGTTCGAGAACGACGTGATCAAAGACACCCTGCGAGAAAAGGGGTGACCGCACCGGCTCGACGCGCGCTGGTGCGGCATCTGGTGCGCAAGGGGCTGAGCGAGCGGCGGTCGCTGGCGGTGGTGCGCATGAGCGCCAGCGCCTACCGCTATGCGCCGCGTCCGGATCGCAACGGTGAGCTGCGGGCGCGGATCCTGGCGCTGGCGCAGCGGCACACGGGCTACGGCGTCGGGATGATCCACCTCAAACTCAGGCAAGCGGGGCTGTGCGTGAACTATAAGCGCGTCGAACGGCTGTATCGGGAAGCGAAACTGCACGTGCGGCGGCGCAAGCGCAAGCAGGTGTTGCCGGGCGAGCGCCAGCCGCTGGTGCGGCCGAGTGCGGCTAACCAGGTGTGGTCGATGGACTTCGTGGTCGACCGCACCGCCGATGGGCGCGTCATCAAGTGCCTGACGATCGTCGATGACGCCACCCACGAAGCGGTCGCGATCGAGGTGGAACGTGCGATCTCCGGACTTGGCGTGGGGCGCGTGCTCGACCGTCTGGCGCGCTCGCTGGGCTTGCCGCAGGTGATCCGCACCGACAACGGCAAGGCGTTCTGCGGCAAGGCCATGGTTGCCTGGGCGCACGCGCAGGGCGTGCAGCTGCGTCTGATCCAACCGGGCAAGCCGAACCAGAACGCCTACGTCGAATCCTTCAACGGCCGCCTGCGCAAGCAGGACCTGCCTACCCGATTCCAGACTCATCTGTCGTTGGAATCACGCGCCCCGCTCAGACTCATGTCTCATTGGAAGAGGCTCACTACCGACACGCCGCTAACGTGCCTGATAGGCTTCCAGCCTGGCGGCACCCAGCCGAGCAAAATAGCCGCTC
>NZ_JBAJEX010000012.1 GCF_039822265.1 Thiobacter sp. AK1 | reverse complement strand
CCATCGTGGCGGCCAAGCCGTGTTTGTCGAAGAATTGGAGAATCTCGAGTCGTTCCTGGGCATCTTTCGGTGTCATCTCCCAAAGATGCCCCAATCCGGCTACCCGGTAAAACCCCCTGATCCTGTATCCAATGTGCTGCACTTGCATGGCATTCCTCCGTCATCGAAGGCGTGCCAAAGGTTTCTGAACTTATGCAGCTCAGCAGGCAAGCTGGTGGCTGAGGCAAATCTGGTGCCTGAGCCAGGCGAGCCCCAACCACAACCAGAACAGCAGGAAGAACGCGACGAAAGGAATGTGGGCGTCGAGGATCACACGCGGCGTGATCAGCCGGGTAAGGCGCAGCACAGGGCGGGTGATGATCTCGAAGATCTGGTAGAAGAGGTTCTCGTGCCGACGGGACCCCACGAGCAAGGCCAGCAGGCCCTGCCCCAGGAGCGCCCAACCCGCCACTTCCACCAGAGTGCGCACCACGCTGATCAGAAAGATCTGTTGCGCGGCATTCATGGCGTTACGCTAGCGCTTGCCGGGCGGCCACCCCGCGGAGACAATGTCCGCTCGTTCATCCATTCTTCTCCCATGAATTTCGATTTCGTGCGTCACTACTGGCGTGGCCGCTTGTTCACCCGTTTGAAACGGCTCAACCAGGCCCTCGCCGCCTTTGAAGCCGCGCTCGCCATCTCGCCAAACGACTTGCGCGTGCTGCGATCCCTGGGTTATCTGCACGGGGAGCGGGGGGCTTGGCAAACGGCGGAAAGCTATCTGCGGCGTGCGCTGGCCCTCGCCCCGGACGCCGTGACCTGGTTCAATTTGGGCTACCTGCTGGACCAGTCGGGTCGCCGCGAGCAGGCCATCGCCGCCTTTCGCGAAGCCGTTAGACTCGATTCCAAACTCGATCGGGCGTGGTATGGCCTCGGGCTTGCCCACGCCGCCCTCGGCCAGCATCAGGAAGCCGTGGCGGCGCTGGAGAAGGCCGGTCAGTTGCAGCCACGCAATCCCCACATCTGGTACGCCCTGGGTATGGCGCAGCACCA
This sequence comes from Thiobacter sp. AK1, assembly GCF_039822265.1. Classification (NCBI taxonomy): domain Bacteria; kingdom Pseudomonadati; phylum Pseudomonadota; class Betaproteobacteria; order Burkholderiales; family Thiobacteraceae; genus Thiobacter; species Thiobacter aerophilus. Next base: position 42,325 of record NZ_JBAJEX010000012.1, on the reverse strand, counting down.
TGCCCACGCGCCGGACAAGGTGGAGGCAGTGGCGCGCCACCTGCTGCGTTTCCACCCTCTGGTTTGTGGCAAGTTGATCCAGGATACCGGGCGAGCCGACCTACGCCATTTGGTGCGCGAGTTGGAATGATTCCAAAAACCAGGCCCGCTGCGTGAGCGGGCCTCGCCGCCTCATACTGTCGGCCTTCAGGTGGCTTCGGTGCGGATATCGCCCACCAGATTGGGATAGCGCACGTGCTCCACCAGCTCTTGGGTGGCCTTGTCGGGCTCAGGCGTGAGCAGGCTGACGATCACCATCACCACGAAGCCCACTGGCACGCCGAACAGGCCTGCGGAGATGGGCTCGATATCCCACCACTTGGCATCGGCGATGGGCGTGGTGACACCAAACACACCGCGCAACCAGGGCTGGGTGGTCGCCATGTAGTAGAAGGTCACGCCCAGCCCCGAGAGCATGCCCAAGATCGCGCCCAACTTGGTGGTGCGCTTCCAGAAAATGCCCAGCACCAGGGCGGGAAAGAAGCTTGCCGCCGCGAAGCTGAAGGCCGCGCTCACCAGGAACAGGATGTCCGCAGGTTTTTGGGCTGCCACCGCCGCTGCCGCCGCGGCCACCAACAAAAGCAGGGTCTTGGCCACGGTGAGGCGGGTCGTGGTGGAGGCGTTGGGGTTCACCATCTTGTAGTACACGTCGTGGGACAGGGCATTGGCGATGGTGAGCAACAGGCCGTCCGCGGTGGACAGCGCCGCAGCGAGACCCCCCGCCGCCACCAGACCGGACACCACGTAGGGCAGGCCGGCGATCTCGGGGGTAGCCAGGACGATCATGTCCTGGTGCAGGCTGAGTTCGGCGAGCTGAACGATGCCATCGCCGTTGAGGTCCTTCACCGACACCAGGCTCGCATCCACCGCCGCCCATTTCGCCACCCAGGCCGGCAGGCTCGCGAAGCTGGAACCCACCAGGTTGCTATAGACATCGAACTTCACCAGCACTGCTAGCGCGGGCGCAGTGAAATAGAGCAAAAAGATGAAGAATAGCGACCAACCGACGGACTCGCGTGCCTCACGCACCGACGGCGTGGTGTAGTAGCGCATGAGGATGTGGGGCAGCGCCGCGGTGCCCAGCATCAGACAGAAGATTAAAGCCAGGAAGTTGCGCCGCTTGATGTCGCGCTCCTTGTCGTCCTTGCCCGGGAAGGCTTCCGCATGGGGGCGCGGCGGCGCAGCCTTGGCCTTGGCCGCATCGGCGTCCTTTTTGAGCTGCTCCTTGAGCTTGGCCGGGGTGGGCGGAAACTCTTTGAGCGCCTTCTCCGCCGCGGCAAGCGCCTTCGGATCCACCATGGGCGCAGCCTTTAGCTCGGCGAGCTTAGCCTGCACCTTGGCCTTCTCTTCCGCATAGACGGCTTCTGGATTAGCCTCCAGGTCCTTGATGCGCGCCTCCAGGGCGAGTTGCTTGTCTTTGTGGATTTGGCGCACCTCGATCTCTTTGGGATCGTTCTTGATTCTCTGCTCCAGCTCGGCAAGCCTGGCCAGCTGCTGACCATAGGCAATCTGGGCCACCGGGTTGCCAGTCTGCTGCACCGACAGCCACACCACCGGGAGCAGATAGGCGATGATCAGGATGATGTACTGGGCCACCTGGGTCCAGGTCACCGCCCGCATCCCTCCCAGGAAGGAACACACCAGAATGCCGGCCAGGCCCACGAAGACGCCAATCTGGAATTCGATGCCGGACAGGCGCGACGTGATCAAGCCCACACCCATGACCTGCGCCACCACGTAGGTGAAGGAACACAGAATGGCCGCCAACACGCCGATCATACGCACCGTGTGGCCGCCGTATCGCGCACCCAAAAAGTCGGGAATGGTGAACTGACCGAACTTGCGCAGGTACGGTGCGAGGAGCAGAGCCACCAGCACGTAGCCACCCGTCCAGCCCATGATGAAGGCCAAGCCGTCATAGCCCTGCAGATAAAGGCCGCCAGCCATCCCGATGAACGACGCAGCACTCATCCAGTCGGCGCCGGTGGCCATGCCGTTGAACACGGCCGGCACGCGCCGGCCCGCGACGTAGTATTCCGCCACGTCTGCCGTGCGGCTCATGATGCCGATACCGGCATACAAGGCCACCGTCGCAAACAAGAAGACGTAACCGATCCATTTGGGTGGCAGCCCCATCTGCTCGGCAGTGGCCAGCGCGACGATGAACAGGATGAAGCCGCCCGTATAGAAGCTGTAGTACTTCTTGAGGGACTGGGCGAACTGGGCTTGGGTGGTGGCAGCCATGTTATTTCTCCTCCCCTTCCGCCACGCCGTATTCCTGGTCGAGGCGGTTCATGCGTTTGGCGTAATAGAAGATCATGATCACATAGATGATCAGCGACCCCTGGGCACCCATGTAGAAGGCGAGGGGAAAGCCAAGAAAAGTGATCTGGTTGAGCTCCCGAGCGAAATAACCCACCACGTAGGTAACGACGAACCAAATGGCGAGCAGAACGGCCGTGAGAGCCAGGTTCCTGCGCCAATACTCGCGATGTTTTTCGGTGATTTCCACGATGCCTCCTCGAGCAGGTTGGGGACGGACATGAACCCGATATGAACCGGGCCGACGCTTTATGCTTCCTGCATAAATTCTCTTTATCGCGTCAGCAGTGAGAGTATAAATGCGCCATTTCCCGGCTGTAAAGAAACGTGCTACGCGGTTTCACGATACGAAAATTCCAGCGCGGCCGAACCGCGCCAGGGCACGCTGGTCCCGCGCCAGCCGCAGCAGGGTGGCGAGATCGCCATAGCCCTGCTCACGCGCGCGGGCCAAGGCCACCTGCATGAGCTGGGCCGTGGCATAGGCATCCGAGAGGGCCTGGTGGCGGGCATAATGGTCGATGCTGAAGTAAGCCAGCCACTCGTCCAGGGTACGCAACCCCAGAGCGGGAAACAGCGCCGGCAGGAGGTCGGCAAGGTCGAGTACTACCGGCTTCCAGCGCAGACCCAGCGTGTCGCGCAGGGCGCGCCAAATCATGATGACGTCGAAGGCAGCATGGAAAGCCACCAGAGGATCGCGCCCGGTGTATTCCAGAAAACGCAGCAATGCCTCCGGCGGCGGAAGGCCAGCTCGTTGGGCGGTGCCGCCGATGCCGTGCACCAGGATGTTGGCCGTGCCACTGACCTCCTCTTGCTGGAGCACGACCTCCAGGCTGTCGCCCAGCGCAAGGACTTCCCCGGCAAGGGCCACCGCGCCGATGGAGATGAGCCGATCGTGCCAGACATCGAGCCCGCTGGATTCCACATCCACCACCACCCAGCGCAATGCCGCAAATGGGCGGTGTCTATCGACAGCAGGGCGCCGCTGCCAGGCCGCCAGCCGCGCCCGATGGATCGGATCGAGGGCAGGCGCAGTCAAGCGCCGCAGCCAGCCAAAAAGATCCATGCCTTTCGCCCGCTTCAGAGGCCGTAATCGAGCGCGAGCCGGGTTTGCAACTTGCGCGCCTGGCGGAAGGCTTCCTTGAGGATGCGCCGTTCCAGCTCGTTGAGATCGTTGGGATTCACGTGATTGTGCAGAGGTTGACCTTCCCGTTCCTGCCAGTGCTGGTGACGCAGCTTGAGGAGCTGGATGAACAGGAAGGCCTCGCTCCAGGCTTCAACCTCATCCTCCGGCAAAAGTCTTGCGGCGGCGGCTGCCCGCAAGCGCTGTACCGTGTTGGTATGCGTATCGCCCGCCGCCAAACTGTAGATGCGTGCCGCATCGACGAAGGGCGTGGTGCCATTCAGCTTGAGGTCGATGGTATGCGCATACTCGCCCTTGGATTCCAGCACGAAGTCGCGCACCACCCCTAGAGGCGGACAGTTGCGCAGGGCATTGGCCGCCATCTGGTGCAGGAAACGGGGATTGGCGCGGGCCTCGCGGGCAAGCCAGCCGCGCAACGCTTCGGCCAGCGTCGCATCGCCGCTCAGCGCGCGAAAGTCGAAAAAGATCGAGGCATTGAGCAAAGCCTCGGGGTCTCCCTGGTCGATCCAGTTGGCAAACAGCTTCTGCCAGCCGGCGAGGGTGAGGCACCACTGGGGATTGGCGGCCATCACCCCACCCTTGCACAGAGGGAAACCGCAGCTATCCAGCGCCTCGTTCACTGCCCGCGCAAAGGGTATGAGCCGCTCGCGGATGACCTTGGCCTCCGCTTCGCTGGCGGCGAACACGATACCGTTGTCCTGGTCGGTGGCCAGGGTCTGCTCCAGTCGTCCCTCCGAGCCCAACGCCAGCCAGCAGAAACGGATGTCCTGCACACCAAAGGGGGCGCGCGTCAGTTCTATGATGCGGTCGGTGAGCAGATCGTTTAGGGTGGAGATGAGCTGGGTGAGCTGCTCGGCACCCACCCCTTGGGCGAGCATCGCATGCGCCAGGGCACGAATGTCCGCGGCAAGCGAAGCCAGTTCCTCGACGCTGGCTGCGGTGCGCACGCTGGTGCTGATCTGGGTCAGCCCCACCCGCTGCAGGGAGAACAAATCCCGCTCCGAAATCACGCCTTTGAGTCGCCCGTCGTCCACCACCAGTACATGACGGATACCATGACGCGCCATCAGCAGCGCGGCCTCATGGGCCGTGGCCCTCTCGGGAAGCCCAAGAGGCGCGCGCGTCATCACGCTGGCAATGGGCGCGGCAAGATCCTGGCCCGCTAACGCCACGCGCGCCAGCAGGTCGTGCAGGGTGAAGATGCCTACCGGCGCTTCCCCTTCGACCACGATGATGGAACCCACGTTTTGCTGCTGCATGCGCGCCAGGGCCTCGCGGATGGATAGCTGGGGCGCGCAGGTCACGGGAGGCCGGCGCAGGAGGGCTGACAGCGGGCTCGACAACGGTTGCTGGGCGGCGCTCGCCTGGGTGTATTGCGCCTGGATCAATTGGCGCGAGCGCTCCAGCAGATGGGCCAGCCGCCGCGTGCAAAAATCCTGAAAGGGTGGCGAGCGCGTGAGTAAGGCATCGAAATCAGCGGCCGCCAGACGGTAGCAGAAGGTGTCCTCGGCGGCACGATAGACGTTGCTCACGGGCCGGTGGGCGAGCAATGCGCCCAGGGGGAAACACTCGCCCTCCACCAATTGCGTGTGCGCATCGCCACTGCCGGCGCTGGCCTCGCCTACCACCGCGCCCTGCTTGACCACGTAGAAATGGGTCACCCGGCCCTGGGCAGGATCGAGCAGCACGCCACCCTTGGGCGTATAAACCACAGATAGGCGGGCCACCATCCATGCCAAGTCCTCGCGGTGCATCTCGGAAAAGGGCGCGAAGCGAGACAGATGGGCGATGGTGGCGTTGAGCAGACTGGCAGGCAGGGCAGCGGCTTCACTCATGCCATCACCTTAGTCCGCTTGTCGCTGGTTGGCCGGCGCCTCCAGAGAGAGCGGCTCGGGCCGGTGCACGCCATAGCCCTGGGCATAGTCCACACCCAGGGCCGTGAGGTGACGCACGGTCTCGTCGTTCTCCACGTATTCGGCGATGGTGGCCAATCCCATCACGTGGCCAATGCGGGCGATCGCCTCCACCATGGCGAAGTCCACCGGGTCGGTGAGCATGTCGCGCACGAAGGCACCATCGATCTTGAGGGAATCCACGGGCAGGTTCTTGAGATAGGCAAAGGAGGACATGCCGCTGCCGAAATCGTCCAGGGAGAAGGCGCAACCCACGGCGCGCAGCGTGTTCATGAGACGTAGCGCCCGGCTCAGGTTGGTAATAGCCGCAGTCTCCGTGATCTCGAAACAGACGTGGCGTGCCTCGATGTACTGCTGCTTGAGCTGGTCCAACACGAAGTCGGCGAAGTCTTCGTCCCCCAAGGATTGGCCCGAGAGATTGATGCTGAGCACGGCCTCGGGACAGAGCGCCTCCCGGTTTTGCGCAAGCCAAGCAAAGGTGTTGCGCACCACCCAGCGGTCCAGGGTGGGCATCAGGTTGTAGCGCTCCGCCGCCGGGATGAAGGCCATGGGCGGAACCAAGCGGCCTTCCTCGTCCAGCATGCGCAGGAGGATTTCCCGGCGGCGGCAGGTCTGGCCCAGAGGCAGGGGATGGATTTCCTGAAAATAGAGCAGGAAGCGGTTCTCTTCGAAGGCGCGCGTGAGCTGATTCACCCACTCGATCTCGCCATAGCGGCGGCGCACTTCGGCGTCGCTCGCCCGGTGCACGAACACGCGGTTGCGGCCGCGTTCCTTGGCCATGTAGCAGGCGGTGTCAGCGGCGGCCAACAGGGCCGGCAGATCGCCACAGTCCGCGCCCAGTTCCACCAGCCCCATGGACGCCCCTACGGTGAAGGTCTTGTCCCTCCAGACGAAACGGAATTCCGCGATCGCCTGACGCAACGCTTCGGCCACGGCCTCACCCTGCGTCACGGTGGCACCAGGCAGCAACACACCGAACTCATCCCCGCCCAGGCGGGCCAGCGTATCCTGAGGCCGCAGCCGCGCCGGCAGCACGGCGGCAAGCTGACGCAACAATTCGTCGCCCGCGAGGTGACCGCAGGTGTCGTTGACCAGCTTGAATTGGTCCAGGTCCAGGTAGAGCAGCACGTGGCTTTCGCCCCGTATGCGTCCCCGGTCGGCGAGATGGGCGAGCCGCCGCTCGAACTCGTGGCGGTTGAGAAGCCCCGTCAAAGGGTCGTGGCTCGCCTGCCAGGCGAGCTCCTGGGCCAACACACGCTCGGTGGTGACGTCGCGGAACACGACCACGGCACCCAGGATGCGGCCATCCCTGGCGCGGATGGGAGAGACCGTCTGCTCGATGGCGCACTCCTTGCCCTGGCGGTCCAGCAGCACGGGTACCAACGGCGTGAGGGTAGCGGGCGCGTCGGCCAGCGCGCTGGCGATGACCCCCCGTAGAGGGCGGCGATCGCGCTCGTCCACCACGCGGTAGATGTCTTCAACAGGACGGCCGACGGCTTCCGCCAACGTCCAGCCGGTGAGACGTTCCGCCATCGCATTGAGGTGACGCACGCGTCCCTCGGCATCGGTAGTGATGACAGCATCGCCGATGGAATGGAGGGTAATCTCGGCGCGGTCCCGTTCCTCCGCCAGCGCCCGCTCCGCCGTCAGCGCCCGCCTGATGACCCGTACCGCGATGAAGATGGCAAGTAATACCGCCGCCACCCCGAGCGCCGCCACCCCCGCGAAGGCGCGTCGATAATCGCGCCGGGCTTCTTCCAGGGCGCGGGCATTGGCTGCTTGCTGCAGTGCCAGCAAGTCCTTGAAATGGACATATACCGCCTGCTGGGCCGGCAGCGCTTGGTCCATGAGCACGCGTTCTGCGACCGCGTCGCGCTCCTCCTCCAGCAGGCTTACCACCTGCTCCATGAGGGCGGTGGAGGCGCGAGTCTTGCGGCGGGCAGCCTCCAGCGCGGCCTGCTCGGCGGGCGTCAAGGGCATGCCACGCAATGCGTCGCGGTGGATCACGTACTCGCGCGCCAGTTCACGAAAACGCAGCATGAGCCGGTCGCGCTCGAAGGGATCGCGGGTGAGCAACATCGATTGCACCACCAGCGCCCGCTCCCGTGAGGCCGATTGCATGGCGTTGAGATGCGCCACCTTGACGTTGGCCTCGACCACGATGCGCTCCAGGCGGCCGTTCGCGGCGCGCATCTGCCACAGGGCAGTGGTGGCAGTCGCGGCGAGGAGCAGACAAACGAGGCCAAAGCCCAGGATCAGGGCCGGTCCAGAGCGGGAAGGAGAAGAACGGTCGGAAGTCATGGAGCGCGTCGGGGGAAATGATAACGCCGCCAGTCCCCGTGGATAGCGGCAGGCCAGGTGGCGGCTTGAGTCCCGGCGCTCAAAAGAAATGAACCCCGCGCAAGGCGGGGTTCGTCCGATGCAAGCCAGCGTGGCGCCGGGGGCGTTACATCATGTCCATGCCGCCCATGCCGCCCATGCCGCCGCCTGCCGGTGCCGGCTTATCTTCCGGCAGCTCGGCCACCATGCAATCAGTGGTGAGCATCAGACCGGCCACCGAGGCGGCATTCTGCAGCGCGGTGCGGGTCACCTTGGTGGGATCCAGCACGCCCATCTCCATCATGTCGCCATACTCGCCGGTTTGGGCGTTGTAGCCGAAGTTGCCTTTGCCTTCGACCACCTTGTTGACCACGACCGAGGGCTCGTCCCCGCAATTGGCGACGATCTGGCGCAGGGGCTCTTGCATGGCGCGCAGCACGATCTTGATGCCGGCATCCTGGTCGTGGTTGTCACCCTTGAGCTTGGATACCGCGTTCACACAGCGCAGCAGGGCGACACCACCACCCGGAACGATACCCTCTTCCACCGCGGCACGGGTGGCGTGCAGGGCGTCTTCCACGCGCGCCTTCTTCTCCTTCATCTCGACTTCGGTGGCGGCCCCCACCTTGATCACCGCCACACCCCCAGCGAGCTTGGCCACCCGCTCCTGCAGCTTCTCTTTGTCGTAGTCGGAGGTGGCCTCTTCGATCTGGGTGCGGATTTGCTTGACGCGGGCCTGAATGGCATCGGGCTTGCCAGCGCCGTCGATGATGGTGGTGTGTTCCTTCGCCACCTCGATGCGCTTGGCCTGACCCAGATCGGCAAGGGTGGCCTTCTCCAGGGACAGCCCCACTTCCTCGGCGATTACGGTGCCGCCAGTGAGGATGGCGATGTCTTCCAGCATGGCCTTGCGGCGGTCACCGAAGCCAGGCGCCTTCACCGCGCAGGTCTTGAGGATGCCGCGGATGTTGTTCACCACCAGGGTGGCGAGTGCTTCGCCTTCCACATCTTCGGCGATGATGAGCAAAGGACGACCGGCCTTGGCCACCTGCTCCAGGATGGGCAGCAGGTCGCGGATGCTGGAAATTTTCTTGTCGTGCAAGAGCACGAATGGGTTTTCCAGCACGGCGAGCTGTCGGTCCGCATTGTTGATGAAGTAAGGGGAGAGATAGCCCCGGTCGAACTGCATGCCCTCCACTACTTCCAGTTCGTTCTCCAGGCCCGAGCCATCTTCCACCGTAATCACGCCTTCCTTGCCCACCTTCTCCATGGCGTCGGCGATGATCTTGCCGATGGATTCGTCGGAGTTGGCGGAGATGGATCCCACCTGGGCGATTTCCTTGCTGGTGGTGCAGGGCTTGGAGATTTTCTTGAGCTCTTCCACGGTGGCGGCGACGGCCTTGTCGATGCCGCGCTTAAGGTCCATGGGGTTCATGCCGGCGGCCACGTATTTCATGCCTTCCTTGAGGATGGCCTGAGCCAGCACGGTGGCGGTGGTGGTGCCATCACCCGCCACATCACTGGTCTTGGACGCCACTTCCTTCACCATCTGCGCGCCCATGTTCTCGAACTTGTCCTTCAGTTCGATTTCCTTGGCCACGGACACACCGTCCTTGGTGATGGTGGGCGCGCCAAAGGAACGCTCCAGCACCACGTTGCGACCCTTGGGCCCCAGGGTGACCTTTACCGCGTCCGCCAGAATGTTCACGCCGGCGACCATCTTGTGGCGGGCGACATCGCCGAATTTCACGTCTTTAGCAGCCATTTGGTTCTCCTGAATTGAAAATCATCGAGCACGAACGACGCCCGGCAAAAAGTCTTCACTCATCCGGCGCCTTCGCGTTGCATGGGGATTTATTTTTCGATCACGCCCATGATGTCTTCTTCACGCATCACGAGCAGCTCTTCGCCTTCCACTTTCACGGTCTGGCCGGCATATTTGCCAAACAGGACCCGGTCGCCCACCTTCACGTCCATGGGAATGAGTTTGCCCGCATCATCGCGCTTGCCGGGACCCACGGCGATGACTTCGCCCTGGTCCGGCTTCTCCGCGGCGGTATCGGGAATGACGATACCGGAGGCGGTTTTGCGCTCTTCCTCGACACGCTTGACGATGACACGGTCATGGAGGGGTCGGATTTTCATGCTTTGGTCTCCTGAGGTTTTGCGTTGAAACGGGGAATCCAGATCGGCCAGTCCCAAACTGCCCTGGCCTGACGTGCCGCCGCCGTATCGGTCGGCAAGACACCGCTTGCACGGCGCAGGCGTGTTAGCACTCTGCCGCGAGGAGTGCTAATGATAGGGGCCAGCATCCGAAAGTTCAAGCGCTGACGCTGCAATGGCCGCTAAAGCCGCCCCCACAGTCCGAGCCGCCGCCACGAGCCATTCGGTGCACACCGCCCGGTTGCTGGCGGTTGCGGCACAAAAAACCCTCCCACTGGGGGAGGGTTTTCGCCGACTTTGGCCCGATCAGTATTCCATCTCGGGCATGGCCGGGGTGTTCGCCTTCTCCTCTTTCGGCGCCTCGGCGATGGTGGCGTCGGTGGTGAGGATCAGGCCGGCCACAGAAGCGGCATTCTGCAGCGCGGAACGGGTCACCTTGGTGGGATCCAGCACGCCCATCTCCATCATGTCGCCATACTGACCGGTCTGGGCGTTGTAGCCGAAGTTGCCCGTGCCTTCCATGACCCGGTTGACGACCACCGAGGGCTCCTCGCCGCAGTTGGCCACAATCTGGCGCAGGGGCTCCTGCAGGGCGCGCAACACGATCTTAATGCCGCAATCCTGGTCGTGGTTGTCGCCCTTGAGGGCCGCCACGGCCTTGGACGCGCGCAGCAGGGCCACACCACCACCCGGGACGATACCCTCTTCCACCGCGGCACGGGTGGCGTGCAGGGCGTCTTCCACGCGCGCCTTCTTCTCCTTCATCTCGACTTCGGTGGCGGCCCCCACCTTGATCACCGCCACACCCCCAGCGAGCTTGGCCACCCGCTCCTGCAGCTTCTCTTTGTCGTAGTCGGAGGTGGCCTCTTCGATCTGGGTGCGGATCTGTTTGACCCGCGCCTCGATCTTGTCCTTCTCGCCCGCGCCATCGATGATGATGGTGTTCTCCTTGTGCACCTCGACCCGCTTGGCGCGGCCCAGGTCAGCCAGCTTGGCTTTCTCCAGGGACAGACCGACCTCATCGGAGATGACGGTGCCACCGGTGAGGATGGCGATGTCCTGGAGCATGGCCTTGCGCCGGTCACCAAAGCCCGGGGCCTTGACCGCGGCCACCTTGAGCACCCCACGCATGGCGTTCACCACCAGGGTGGCGAGTGCTTCGCCTTCTACGTCTTCGGCGATGATGAGCAGGGGCTTGCCCGCCTTGGCCACTTCCTCCAGCACCGGCAGCAGGTCGCGGATGCTGGAAATCTTCTTGTCGTGGATCAGGATCAGGGCATCATCGAGGACGCAGGTCTGCTTGTCCGGGTTGTTGATGAAATAGGGGGAGAGGTAACCCCGGTCGAACTGCATGCCCTCCACCACTTCCAGTTCGTTCTCCAGGGACTTGCCATCCTCGACGGTGATCACACCTTCCTTGCCCACTTTATCCATGGCATCGGCGATGATCTTGCCGATGGATTCGTCGGCGTTGGCGGAAATGGCGCCCACCTGGGCGATTTCCTTGCTGGTGGTCACCGGCTTGGAGATTTTCTTGAGCTCTTCCACCACGGTGTGCACGGCCTTGTCGATGCCGCGCTTAAGGTCCATGGGGTTCATGCCAGCGGCCACGTATTTCATGCCTTCCTGGACGATGGCCTGGGCCAGCACGGTGGCGGTGGTGGTGCCATCACCCGCCACGTCGGCGGTCTTGGACGCCACTTCCTTCACCATCTGCGCGCCCATGTTCTCGAACTTGTCCTTCAGTTCGATTTCCTTGGCCACGGACACGCCGTCCTTGGTGATGACCGGGGCGCCGAAGGAGCGCTCGATCACCACGTTGCGGCCCTTGGGCCCCAGGGTGACCTTGACCGCATCGGCCAGAATGTTGACGCCCTTGAAGATGCGGGCTCGGGCGGAATCATGGAATTTGACTTCTTTCGCGCTCATGTGCTTCTACTCCTTGCGACAAACCAGACGGATCACGCAGCCTTCTTGGCGCCGGCGGCATCCTGCTCGATGATGCCGAGCACGTCTTCCTCACGCAGCACCAGCAGTTCCTCGCCTTCCACCTTGACGGTCTGACCGCCGTACTTGCTGAACAGGACCCGGTCGCCGACCTTGACTTCCAGGGGCCTCACCGTGCCGTTGTCCAGCAGCTTCCCGGGCCCCACGGCCAGGACCTCGCCCTGCTCCGGCTTCTCGCCGGCGGTGTCCGGGATGACGATGCCGGAGGCGGTCTGACGCTGCTGCTCGATCCGCTTGACGATAATCCGGTCGTAAAGGGGACGAATGTGCATCTCGAATCTCCTATGCGATTGCAGATTACCTTCGGATAGACCTAGGCCGCAGCCGACCAGCAGGAGGCACTCCGCCAAGCGCGGAAGCCATGCCGGTGCGCCACGGCCGGCGGGGCGGAATGTGAGGGCATGCCCCCGGATTTCAAGAGGGGGTCAGGGCAGGATCAAGCGGGTGATGCGCCCCAGGCGGTAAACGGTGCGTCGCACCGGCCGCTCCCCACGCCCGCCGTGGCTTGCAGGGCGCGGCGCCACCGGGCAGGGGGGCGTGCGGCTGCCGTCGGCGCACAGGGTCTCATCGCCCGGGGTCCCCGCCCACAGGCCCCCGCGCACGGGCCGGAATTGCCAGCGCACGAAGCCTTTCTCCGCGCCCACTTGGAGCAGGGCTTCCCGGTCCGGCGCCTCGGCCAAGAGCAGGGCCTCCGCCGCCTGGCGATCCGTGTGTTCGCCGAAGGCCTGTAAACATTCCAGGGCTTCGCGGCTACTGGCGCCCACGCGGGTGCAAGCGCGGTGCTCTTCCCGCTCCACGTCCCAGGCGCCCAGGCGCCAGCCCGCCTCCAGCATGGCCGCGTCGATCTCCTCCAAGGCTTGCCAGCGGTCGTTGAGCTGCAGCGCCGAGCCCGGCACGGGCCGCAGGGCAGCACGCGCACCCGCGCGACGGAAGCCATGCCAGTGCAGAAACAGGAGCACCGGCGTGTCGGCCCGGGGCACGGCGGTGAGGCTCACCGCGTACAACGGCAGGGCCACGGCCGCCATCTGGGCGGCGATGCGCTGAAAGATTTCCATGCACGGTCCTCTTTGTGCCAAGTGCGAAAAATCTACGCCAAGTGGATAGCGGCAGACAATCCCGCCCGGTTTAGAATCGGTTCATCCCAACCCGAGGAAGATCCATGTCCAACGCCCAATGGCTCGCCCGCAGCCGCCACGCCGTCTGGCATCCCTGCACCCAGATGAAGGTACACGAGACGCTGCCTCTCATCCCCATCGCCCGGGGCGAGGGACCATGGCTCTACGACTTCGACGGCCGGCGCTATCTGGACGCCATCAGCTCCTGGTGGGTGAACCTGTTCGGCCACGCCAACCCACGCATCAATGCCGCCATCACGGATCAGCTGGCTCGCCTGGAACATGTGATCCTGGCCGGCTTCAGCCACCGGCCCGTGGTGGAACTGTCCGAGCGCCTGGCGCGCCTGGCGCCGGGACGGCTAGGCCATGCCTTCTACGGTTCGGACGGCGCCTCGGCAGTGGAGATCGCCCTCAAGATGAGTTTCCACTACTGGGCCAACCGAGGTCGACCGGAAAAGACCGGATTCGTGAGCCTGGAAAACGGTTACCACGGCGAGACGCTGGGGGCCCTTTCAGTGACCGACGTGCCTTTGTTCAAGACCACCTACGCGCCCCTGCTGCGCCCCACCCACCAGGTGCCCACACCGGACTTCCGCCGCGCCGCGCCCGGCATCAGCGCACGGGATCATGCCATCACCGCGGCCCAGGCGCTGGAAGCCTGGCTCGCCGCGCACCATGCCACGACCGCCGCGCTGATCCTGGAGCCGCTGGTGCAGTGTGCCGGCGGCATGGGCATGTACGATGCGGAATACCTGCGCCGGGCGCGCGCTCTGTGTGACCGCTACCAGGTACACCTAATCGCCGACGAAATCGCCGTGGGTTTCGGTCGCACCGGCACCCTGTTTGCCTGCGAGCAAGCAGGCATCGCGCCCGATTTCCTGTGTCTATCCAAGGGCCTCACGGGTGGCTATCTGCCCCTCTCGGTGGTACTCACCACCGACGAGGTCTATGCGGCTTTCTATGACGATTTAACCGCGCGCGGCTTTTTGCACTCCCATTCTTACACCGGTAACCCACTGGCCTGTCGCGCGGCGTTGGCGGTATTGGAGATCTTCGAGGAAGGACGGGTGATCGAGGCGAACCAAAAATTAGGCGAGCGGCTCACCGGAGCCGCCGAACCCATCATACGTCATCCGCGGGTGCGCGACTTCCGCCGTTTGGGCATGATCTGGGCGTTCGAGGTGGACGACGCGGGCCCGGACTTTTCCCGGCGCTTCTTCGAGCGCGCCCTGGCGCAGGAACTGCTCTTGCGCCCGCTGGGGACGACGGTCTATTTCATGCCGCCCTATGTGATAGGGGAGGGTGAGATCGCCCACCTGGTGAAAGGAACCGTGGCCGTGCTCGACCAGCTCTGAGCTCTCAAGGCCGTTCCTGTTCCATTAGCGCGCGCACAAAGGTTGCTGGGATCACATAGCTGATGCCGGAGGGCTCCTTGATAGCCGCTTCCTTGGATTGCTTGATAAAGGCGCTGTTGAGCACCCCCAGCACCTCACCGGTGTGGGGATCGTAGAGCGGGCTGCCGCTGTTGCCGGGATAGGCAGTGGCGTCCAGCTGGAAAACGAAGAAAGGCTTCTTTAGACGCTCGATAGCCTGGGGGCTAAGGTCGCGCGCATTGGCCATGCGGGTCGCCACCGGCGTGATTGCCGAGACGATGCCGCGGTGGGTGACGGGACGCAAGCCCAGCGCCATGCCCAAGGGAAAGCCCGTGAAAGCCACGTCCATGCCTTCACGCACCCGTGTGGCATCGCCCAGCTCGAGGGCGGGCAGAGGCGGCCCGTCGATGGCAAGCAGCAAAAGGTCGTGCTCCCAATCCACACGCGCGATGCGCGCGCCACGCACCTGGGGGCGCCCTTCCACTTCCGCCAGCACGATCAGGCGTTCCTGGCGTACCGTATCCAATGTCTTGGGCGCCACGTGGGCATTGGTCACCACGGACAGTCCCTGTCCCACCACGAAGCCCGTGCCCTGGAAGACGTACTGGGGCGAGCGCATGGGCTGAAAGCTGCCCACCGCCACCACCGCGGGTTTCACGCGCGCCACCGTGTCCACCAGGTCCGCCTTCGCGGGCACGAAAGCTGCAAACCCCAGCAGCGCGTACACTAGCAAGCCTCTCATCGGCTCCCCCCAAATCGCCCAAGCGTCATGGCGGACGCTCATTATAGGCGCCTCGCCATGCGCCTATCATCGCAAAGGGAGCTTGGTTAGAATGGGTGGAAAAATCGTCCAACAAGGGGAATTCTCGTCATGAGCATCGTGGGTGTGGTGGGTCTGGGTTACGTGGGCCTGCCTCTGGCCGTGGAATTCGGCAAGAAATATCAGACCATCGGCGTGGACCTGTCGGAAGAAAAAGTCGCCAACTACCGTCGCCATTGCGATCCCACCGGCGAAGTCTCCAGCGAAGACCTTAAGGCAGCGGTGCACTTGACCTGCACCACGGATGCCTCGCAGCTTGCGGTATGCGACTACATCATCGTCGCCGTGCCCACCCCGGTGGATGCCGCCCATCAGCCCGATTTCGGCCCCCTCATTGGCTCGTCCACCTCGGTGGGGCGACACATGAAGAAGGGCGCCATCGTGATCTATGAATCCACGGTCTATCCCGGCGCCACGGAGGAGGTGTGCATTCCCATCCTGGAGCGGGAATCCGGCATGAGGTGGAAGCAGGATTTCTTCGTGGGTTATTCGCCGGAGCGAATCAATCCCGGCGATAAGGAGCACACCCTGACGCGCATCCTGAAGGTGGTCTCCGGTGACATGCCGCAGACCCTGGACAAGGTGGCGGCGCTCTACGAATCCATCATCACCGCGGGCGTCTATCGCGCCTCCAGCATCAAGGTGGCGGAGGCAGCCAAGGTGATCGAGAACACCCAGCGCGACCTCAACATCGCGCTGATGAACGAGCTGGCCCTGATTTTCCACAAGCTCGGCATCGACACCTTGGAAGTACTGCATGCCGCCGGCACCAAGTGGAACTTTCTGCCTTTCCGCCCGGGTTTGGTGGGTGGCCACTGCATCGGCGTTGATCCCTACTACCTCACCTACAAGGCGGACATGCTGGGCTACCACCCGCAGGTGATCCTCGCCGGCCGGCGCATCAACGACGGCATGGGCAAGTATGTGGCCGAGCAGACGGTGAAAGAAATGATCGCTGCCGGCAGCCAGATCAAGGGAGCCAAAGTGCTGGTGCTGGGACTGACCTTCAAGGAAAACTGTCCCGATCTGCGCAACTCGCGCGTGATCGACGTGATTCGCGAGCTGGAAAGCTATGGCGTGGAGGTCCACGTGCACGACCCCATTGCCGATCCCAAGGACGCGGTGCACGAATACGGTGTGACCCTTAAGCCCTGGGAAGCGCTCCCCATCGCCGATGCCATCGTAGTGGCCGTGGCGCACAAAGAGTTCGGCGAACGTCCGCTGGCCGACTATCGGGTCAAGGTGAACGGCCGGGGCGCCCTGATCGACGTCAAGGGCGTATTCGACCCCGAGGCGGCGCGCGCCAACTTTGCACGCTTCTGGCGGCTGTGATGATGGACGCGCCGCACTACCAAGCCGTGCGCGCCCGGCTGGCGCGCAAGCCCCGTGTGTGGCTCGTCACCGGCGTGGCGGGCTTCATCGGCTCCAACCTGCTGGAAGCCCTGCTGAAGCTCGAGCAGCGCGTGGTGGGACTGGACAATTTCGCCACCGGCCACCGGCGCAATCTCACGCAGGTTCAGGCGCTGGTCACGCCGGAACAGTGGCAGCGCTTCCATTTCATCGAGGGCGACATCCGCGATCTGGATACCTGCCGCAACGCCTGCCGGGGCGTGGACTACGTGCTGCACCAGGCGGCGCTGGGATCGGTGCCGCGTTCCATCGAGGATCCGCTGCTCACCCATGCCGCCAACATCGACGGCTTCGTAAACATGCTGGTGGCGGCGCGCGATGCCGGCGTCAAGCGCTTCGTCTATGCCGCTTCCAGCTCCACCTACGGCGACCACCCGGGCCTACCCAAGGTAGAGGACCAGATCGGCAAGCCCCTGTCGCCCTACGCGGTGACCAAGTATGTAAACGAACTCTATGCCGATGTGTTCGCCCGCTGCTATGGTCTGCCCAGCATTGGTCTGCGCTACTTCAACATCTTCGGCCCGCGCCAGGATCCAGAAGGCGCCTACGCTGCGGTAATTCCCAAATGGATCGCCTCGATGATCAAAAACGAACCGGTGTACATCAACGGCGATGGCGAGACCAGCCGTGACTTCTGCTACATCGAGAACACCATCCAGGCCAATCTCCTCGCCGCCACCACGGAAGAAGCGGCGGCCATCAACCAGGTGTACAACGTCGCGGTGGGCGAGCGCACCAGCCTCAATCAGCTCTACGCGGCTGTGCGCGACGAGCTCGCGCCACGCTTCCCCCACCTGCGCGAGGCGCGGCCCGTCTACCGGGACTTCCGCCCCGGCGATGTCCGCCATTCCCTGGCCGACATTTCCAAGGCCCGCACCCTGCTCCACTATCAACCCACCCACACCATCCACGACGGCCTGCGCATCGCCATGGACTGGTATGTCCGCGATCTCACGGGGCATCGTTAGCGCCGTCCTGCTGGCAGCGAGGCGGCTTACTTCACGCAGCGTCAACCTGCAGGGTTACGCCCCCTTGCTGCGCGCGCTCTATGTCCAGGGTTTGGCTGCCCTCTGCCTGCTTGCCTGCATCGGGGAGGCGGCCGCCCAGCTACCCGCCCCCCTCGCCGCCGCTCTCGAGGAGGCACGCATTCCCGAGAATGCCGTGGCCGTGTGGGTGCAAGACCCTGCCGAAACCACGCCCCTGCTCGCCCTCAACGGCGACCGCCCCATGAATCCGGCCTCGGTGATCAAACTGGTGACCACCTTCACCGCCCTGGAAGCTCTCACCCCCGCCTACCGCTGGCACACGGAAATTTATGGCGATCGCCCGCCCATCGACGGACGCCTCAGGGGCAACCTGTATATCAAGGGTTACGGCGATCCCCGCATCACCCTGGAGACCCTCTGGCTGTGGCTGCGGGAACTACGGGGGCGAGGTCTGCGGGAAGTGGACGGTGATCTCGTCCTCGATCGCAGCTTTTTCGATCTTGCGCCGGATGACCCCGGCGCCTTCGACGGCCAGCCCCTCAAGCCCTATAACGCAGGCCCGGACGCCCTGCTAATCGATTTCCGCAGCCGGCGGCTGACCGTGCTGCCCCAAGGGGACACGCTGCGCCTCGCGCTCGACGTGGACGCCCCCGGCGTGAAACTGGTCAACCGACTCACGCCAGTGGCCGGTCCCTGCGGTGACTGGGAAAACGGGCTGGCCACCCGGGTGGAGCGTGGCCGCGGCAGGATCACGGTCAGCATCGAAGGCCCCTATCCCCTGGCCTGCGGCGAGCAAGCGTGGCACCTGGCTCTGTTCGATGGCAACACTCAGTGGGAAACCCTGTTCCGCGCCCTATGGAGCGAGCTGGGTGGACGCTGGCGCGGCAAGGTCACGGAAGGCACGGTACCCGGGGCTGCGCACCTCATTGCGCGCTTCGAGTCGCCGCCGCTTACGGAGGTGGTGCGGGACATCAACAAGTTCAGCAACAACGTGATGGCGCGCCAGCTCTATCTCAGCCTGGGCGCGGAGCTTTTGGGCCCGCCGGCGACCCTTAAAAAAGCCGAGCAGGCAAGCCTCGCGGTGCTTGCGAGCCGCGGTTTGGATTTCCTGGAACTCGCGCTGGGCAATGGGTCCGGGCTTGACCGCAGCACCCGCATCAGCGCCCGCCACCTGGCGCTTCTCCTCGAACGTGCCCAGCGCTCGCTCTGGTATCCGGAATTCGCCGCCTCGCTTCCTCTGGTGGGCCTGGACGGCACCCTGCGACGACGCCATGTAGGCGAGCCCCTTGCCGGTCAAGCACGCCTGAAATCCGGCTCCCTCCACGATGTGCGCGCCCTGGCCGGCTACCTACGCACCGCTGCCGGGCGCGATGTGATCGTGGTATGCCTCGTCAACTACCCGGACGCGGCGCGCGCTCGTCCTTTCCAGGACGCCCTGCTGCGCTGGGTGTTCGAGACGCGCTGATCAGCCCTCGGCCTCCCCTTCCTCGAGAGGATTGTCAACGAGCTTGAGGGGGTGATCGGTGGGCATGTCGCAAAACAGCTGCCGGCTTTCTTCCGTTTCGAAGTAGATCACCACATTGCCATCGACTAGGTAGGGCAGTCCCGCGAGATCGGTGAGTGCGGTGCCGGTGATGGGATCCACGTCGAACAGAATTTGCGCCGGCTCGTGCAAACGGCGACTGGGCTGCTGGTCACGGTGGAGGGGATCGGTAGCGGTCCAGTTGGGTGCGTCGAAGCTCAGCATGGCAAACTCCTTTCCGCAAGGGGCGAAAAGTCCGCCCTGATCTGACCTATAGCAGCCTGAGGCTACGGCGGCGATCAAAATATTTTGGGTCGCCTAACTTCAAGGTTTTTTACCCAGGAGCGCATTCAAAAGCTCGATGGGCAGGGGAAAGACGATGGTGGAATTCTTGTCCGCGGCGATGGTGGTGAGGGTTTCCAGATAACGCAGCTGGATGGCGGCCGGCTGCCGCGCCAGCACTTCCGCCGCCTGGGCGAGTTTCTCCGAGGCCTGCAGTTCGCCTTCGGCATGGATTACCTTGGCACGCCGCTCCCGCTCCGCTTCCGCCTGCTTGGCGATGGCGCGCACCATGGATTCGTCGATGTCCACATGCTTGATCTCCACGTTGGACACCTTGATGCCCCAGGCATCGGTCTGCTGGTCCAGCACGGTCTGAATGTCCAAATTGAGGCGTTCCCTTTCTGCCAGCATGTCGTCCAGCTCGTGCTTGCCCAACACCGCGCGCAGGGTGGTCTGGGCGAGCTGGCTGGTCGCCGAGAGATAGTCCTCCACCTGGATGATGGCCTTGGCCGGGTCTACCACCCGGAAATAGACCACCGCATTCACCTTCACCGACACGTTGTCACGGGAGATCACGTCCTGACTGGGCACGTCCATGACGATGGTGCGCAGATCCACGCGCACCATCTGCTGGATACCAGGGATCACAATCACCAGCCCCGGCCCCTTCACTTTCCAGAAACGACCGAGCATGAAGACCACGCCCCGCTCGTATTCCCGCAGCACCTTGAGGGCCGACACGAGAAAGGCAATGACCAGGATCAAAAGCCAGCCAGAGCCGAAGATGAGTTCCATCATGGTTTGTCTCCTCAGATTGGTGTTCAGATGCTTTGCACCTGCAGCGTGAGGCCTTCCACCGCACGCACCCTCACCCGCTGTCTGGGCGCGAGGGGCCGATCGCTGCGCGCCTGCCATAGTTCGCCATGCACGCGCACCCAGGTAATGCCATCCTCAACCTCCACCACCTCGCCTTCGGCGCCGACGAGTTCCTCCCGACCAGTGACCACCGGCTTGCGGCGCGAGGACAGTGCCATGCGCCCAACGACCAGGATGAAGGCAGCCGTGGCCACGGTGAAGGCGACGATGAGACTCAAGGGGACTGCCGAGCCGGTCACCTCGCGGTCCATGAGCATCACCGAGCCGGCGACGAAGGCGACGATGCCCCCCAGCCCGAGCACGCCGAAACTGGGTACGAACACCTCCGCGATGATTAGACCCACACCCAATAGAATTAGAGCCAGACCCGCATAGCTGATGGGTAGAAGCTGGAAGGCAAACAGGGCCAGCAGCAGGCAGATGGCGCCGGCCACGCCCGCCACGCCCAAGCCCGGATTGGAAAACTCGAAAAACAGGCCATACATGCCGATGAGCAGCAGAATGTAGGCCACCCCCGGATCCGTGATCACGGCCAAAAACCGGGTGCGCCAATCGGGCTCGCGGGTATCCAGCAGCGCACCGCGAATGGCAAGACGCCGCTCGTCTTGCCCCAGCTTGACCGTGCGCCCATCCACGGCGGCAAGCAGCGCAGGCAGGTCAGTGGCTATCAGGTCAATCACCTTCTCCTTAAGCGCTTCCTCGGCGGACAGGCTCACCGCCTCGCGCACCGCGCGCTCCGCCCACTCGGCATTGCGTCCCCGCAGTTGCGCCAGACCACGGATGTAGGCGGCGGCATCGTGCACCTGCTTCTTGGCCATGGGTGAGGATTCCACGGGCTTCGCGTCTTTCTCCTTACCTGGTTGACCAGGCGGTTGGGCCCCACCGATGGCCACCGGCGTGGCGGCCCCCAGGTTGGTGGCGGGCGCCATGGCAGCCACGTGGGCGGCGTAGAGAATATAGGTTCCGGCACTCGCGGCGCGCGCCCCTGCCGGCCCCACCCAGACAATGACGGGCACCCGCGAGGCGAGCATCTTGCGAATGATGTCGCGCATGGCCGAATCCAGCCCACCCGGGGTATCCAGACGCAATACCACGGCTTCTGCCCCCACTTCTTCCGCGTGCTTGATGCCCCGCACGACATAGTCGGCGCTGGCCGGGGAAATGGCCCCATCCACCCCCAGCACCACCACGCGCGGCGCGGCCGCCGCCGGCAGGGGCAACAAAAGGGAGAGCAGCAAAATGAGGCGCATCAGCATGATCTTGACTATAGCGGCAAAACGCCCAAAGCTGCCACCATGCTGATACGCATGCTTAAATACCTGGCCGCATTCGGCTTTCTGGTCTGGTTCCTGGAGTCGGTGGGAGCGGCCGTGCGTTGGTGGCACGGCGAGCCCCTCAGACCCTTCGAACGCCTGCTGGCCGCAAGCCTGCCCATCGTGATCCTGATCTGGGCGCGCTGTTTCTCCGTGCTAGGCTGCGTGCGGGGGCCCTGTCCATCACCCCCAAAGTGCGTCAGCGGCGGGGACGCAGCAGATCGATCTTGAGCACCGGCTCGTAGGGTGGCACGTTGCACTCGATGATGTCGCTGGGCGCCACTTCGAGTGTCACCCCCACGATGTCGGTGCGCACCGGCAGCTTCGCCGCGCCGCGGTCCACCAGCACGGCGGTACGGATCTCGCCGGCGCCCTTGCCGACGAGATATTCCACCGCGCGCAACATGGAATAGCCCTTGTACATCACGTCGTCCACCACGATCAGGCTGCGGCCGGCGAGATCG
Organism: Thiobacter sp. AK1; assembly: GCF_039822265.1. Classification (NCBI taxonomy): domain Bacteria; kingdom Pseudomonadati; phylum Pseudomonadota; class Betaproteobacteria; order Burkholderiales; family Thiobacteraceae; genus Thiobacter; species Thiobacter aerophilus. Next base: position 20,260 of record NZ_JBAJEX010000012.1, on the reverse strand, counting down.
AGCTCGGCGTGGGCAGGATTCTCTGTGAGGCGAGTTTCCGGGTGTAGCAGGGTGAGGTCGTCGGCATAGCGTTTGATAGCGAGATCGAGCCGAGAAAGGCCGGGCACGCCAAAATCCCGCGCCAGCCGCTCGAAGAGCTGATCGGCCAGGGGCGCGCCGCGGCGCAGGATGCCCACTACGATCACATCCTGGCGGCCGGTGAGTAGGCCCGCCGCCTGCCACGCCATGCCATCCAGCACGGCAGTCAGTTGCGCCGTGTCGTAGAGACAGAAGCGTTCCCCCGGCACCGGGGTCATGGCTGCGCCCCGATGAGCGCCGTGAGCGTTTCCACGTATTGGGGAGCGTCCCATTCGGTGCCGCCTTGGAGCGTATGGCGGATGCGCCCGGCGCGGTCAACGATGAAGGTGGAAGGCACGGCGAATACCTTCCAGGCGGCGATGGCCTGGCCCTCCTCATCCATGAGGACGGTGAAGTCCACGTTGACTTTCGTGAGGAAGGCGCGCACCTCGGCCTCGCTTTCGCCCATGTTCACCGCCAGGATACGAAAAGGCTTGCCAGCGAGCTTGGCCGCCAGGCGCTGCATGGAAGGCATTTCCTTCACACACGGGGCGCAGTAAGTAGCCCAGAACTGCACCATCACCACCTCACCCCGGTAGTCAGTGAGATCGTGCACCTTACCCGCCAGGTCCTTTAGGCGAAGCGGTGGCGTAGCGCTGCCCGCGTAGGGCTTGAGTTCTTGAGCGCAGGCGGCGGAGAACGAGGTCAGCAAGAACAGCGCGAACGCCGACACGAGACGGGGCATCATGGTTGGTTTTCCTGTTTCATGCTATCGATCCTATCCAGGGCGTCGCGCACCAGGTCCGGCAGGCGCGCAGCCATGGCGGCTTCTTCCGGGGTCTGTTCCTCGCGCAGGAAGAAATAGCCGCGCACCCCCGGCAGCAGGGTAGCCTTCACTCGGCTGCCGGCCGCCTGAAGCACCTGCACCAGGTGGGAAAGCCACCAGCGTCCGGGGGAACGCGCCCCCTGGAGAATGACGATGCGGCTCACGGTTTCATGCACCACCGGTTCATAGCGGGCCTCGGTGCCGGGCGCGGGTGTACCGGCGTAGAGTTCCGGATAGACCAGCACCACACCTTGCACCTCCCGCCCCGCCGCCGTGCTGCGCCACCGCGCCAGCCCACGTAACACGGGAAGCGCCCCCCGCCCGGCCGTCAGCAGATAGACACGTTTGCCCGTCTGCTGCGCCAGTTCGATTAGGGCAGCGATTTCCTCGGCTGGCAGCTGGTCCATGCTGGACGGGGCCATGGGCAGGAAATGCGCACCCAGCATGTCAGGCAGCCAGGTCTCGATGCCCTGGGGCAACAATGCCGCGGCGGCCTTCGCTTCTGCCGTGCTCTGCCCTTCGTCGCAGGGGAACCAAAGCAAAAGCCGGTCGCCCGTCGCAGGAAAGGGGCGTACCGCCACTTCCGTGCCATTGGGCAGCGCAAACAACGACACGTCCATGGCCCGTGTGGCAAGCGGCAGCAGCAGGGTAAGACACATAAAGAGGAGTTTCATGTCCTCGATCCTAGTCGGTCGCAGCCGTGGTGTCAAAAGACGGGGTGTGTCCGCGGGCCAATTGCGCGAGCCGGGCAAGCCGTCGCACCGTCTCGTGGAAGCAGGGAAGATCGAGGCGGAGCTGGGCGCGAGCGCTTTGAGCGCCGGCCCCTGGCAGGATAAAGAGTGGCGGCACTCAGCTTGGCATTGAGGATTGGGCCGTGGTGCAATGGCTGCCGACCTTGACGAGAACCGGGCTTGTCATGGCTTCGTCACATTGGCGTCATACTATGGCGTCGCTCGGAAGTAGGAGGACATCATGCCCGCGACGATACTGATCGTCGAAGACGAACCCGCGATCCAGGAATTGGTGAGCTTCAATCTCAGGCAAGCCGGCCACACGGTGGTGCAGGCAGACAGCGCGGAAACGGCCAACCGGCTCATGCGCACGGCCATGCCGGATCTGATCCTGCTGGATTGGATGCTGCCTGGCCAGTCGGGTATCGAATTCGCCCGTCGCCTGAAGGCCGAGCGCCATACTCGCGACATACCGGTGATCATGCTCACCGCCCGGGGCGAAGAAGCAGACCGGGTGCGTGGGTTGGAAACGGGCGCGGACGATTACGTGACCAAGCCCTTCTCGCCCCGCGAATTGTTGGCCCGTATCAAGGCGGTGCTGCGCCGGCGTGCACCCCAGATGACCGACGAACCGGTGGAAGTGGGTGGATTGCGCCTGGACCCCGCTAGCCACCGCGTGAGCGGCAACGGCACCCCCCTGGAGCTGGGACCGACCGAGTTTCGCCTGCTGCATTTCCTGATGACCCATCCAGAACGAGTGCACTCCCGAGCCCAGCTTCTGGATCAGGTCTGGGGCAGTCATGTGTTCGTGGAGGAGCGCACCGTGGACGTGCACATAAGGCGCCTGCGTCGGGCCTTGGAACCCACCGGCCACGATGCCCTCATTCAGACCGTGCGCGGGGCCGGCTACCGCTTCTCCCAGTCGCCCTGAAGCCCGCGCCCGCGTGCGATAATGGCCAGACGGCCACCTATGCGCACCCACCCATGTCCGACTTCTGGTCGCGTGCCTTAAGGGCACCCTTGCTTTACGCCCTGGCCGCGCTGCTGCTCTGGCCGTTGGTCGGGGGCACGGCGGCGGCCTTCTTCCTGGTGGCGGCCTGCTTCGGCCAGCTCATCTACCACCTGGTCCAGCTCAATAAGCTGGCACACTGGCTGAAGGATCCCCAGCTCGCCACCGTCCCTCAGGCAGGCGGCAGCTGGGGCGATCTGTTCGCCCAGCTCTACCAGATCGTGCGCCGTCAGTCCAAGAGCCGGCATCAGCTCTCGGAGGCCCTGGCCCGCTTCCGCCGGGCCGGCGAGGCAATGCCAGATGGTGTGGTGATCTTAGACGAGCTTGACGAGATCGAGTGGTTCAATCCCGTGGCGGCCCGGCAACTGGGACTGAACCTGGAGACGGATGCCGGGCGTCCCATCACCTATCTCTTGCGTCAGACCCAGTTCCACGAGTATCTCGCCGCCCACAACTACAGCGAGCCGTTGATCCTCAAATCCACACGCAATCCCGAGCTCACCCTGTCCATCCAACTGGTGCCCTTCGGCGCCAAGCAGAAGCTCCTCATTGCCCGGGACATCAGCCGCGTCGAGCAGCTGGAAACGGTGCGCCGAGATTTCGTGGCCAATGTCTCCCACGAGCTGCGCACGCCCCTCACCGTGGTCGGCGGTTTTCTGGAAACCCTGCTGGATCACGCTGATCTGTCCGCCGAACAGCGCCGGCATTATCTGGAGACCATGCTAGACCAGACGCGGCGCATGCAGCGGCTGGTGGATGATTTGCTCACCTTGTCGCGCCTGGAGAGCGCCGCCAATCCCTTGCAGGAAGCGCCGGTGGACGTCCCAGGCCTCATTAAGCGGCTGCTTGCGGAAGCCCAAAGCCTCTCCCGCGGCCGCCACCAAGTGCGTGCCGAGGTCACGACCGATGCCTGGCTCATGGGCAGTGAATCCGAGCTGGAGAGCGCCTTTGGCAATCTGATCAGCAATGCCGTGCGCTATACGCCGACGGGCGGCGAGGTGGTGCTGCGTTGGGAAACCGCGGCGGAAGGCGTGTGCTTTTCGGTACGAGATTCCGGCATCGGCATCGAACCCCAACACATCCCGCGGCTGACCGAACGTTTCTACCGGGTGGATCGCAGCCGTTCACGGGAGACGGGGGGCACCGGGTTGGGACTGTCCATCGTCAAGCACGTGCTCACGCGCCACCAGGGCCGCCTGGAAATCCAGAGCGAAGTGGGCAAGGGCAGTACCTTCTCGGCCTGCTTCCCGGCCAGCCGCGTGATCGCCCGCAAGAATCTGCCAGCGGCCGTCACGCCACACTGAAGGTAACGCGGTCGAAGTCCGAACCGTGGCTCATGAGGCCGGTGAGCTTTACCGTGAGCTTGTCCTCGAACAGCACTTCCAGCGGGCGGTTGGGGCTGTACCAGCCGTTGGGCAGCACCAGCGTGGGCGGCACCTTGAGCGTGGGAATCTCCGGCAACAGGAAGGCCGGCTGATACTTGGACGGCAAGGTGGAGATGAGCACCGGCGGTCGCACGCCCACCGCCACCGGGATTCCCGGAAAGGTGCGCACGCCCATCTGCAGGGTGCCGTCCGGACGGTAGCGCAGCCAGCGCACCTCCCCCAGCACGAAGCTGCGGGCGTCGGGCGGGCGCACCGCCACCAGCTGGTTCTGGTGGATACGCGCTGCGTGCATACCCTCCGCCGCGAGGCGGAAACCCAGGGCAGACTCATCGACGATGGCCCAGGTCTCCAGCGCATAGCCGCGCTGGGAAGCCTGAAGACGCGCACTGTGGTGAGACACGTGGCCAAACACCTGCAAATCCTGCATGGCCTGCCAGGACAGCTCGGGTGCCTCGCCCGGCTGACGCAGGGGTTTCTCGCCGTTGCAGTAGTAGTGGATAGCCGGCACCGTGAAAGTGACCTGGGCCTTGAGCTGACCGGCACGCCGCTCGTAGGTCCGGATGGGCAGAGGCTCGCACCACTGCTGGTAGAGCTGGGTTAGGAAGGCTTCGCAGGCCGGCTGCACACAGTCTTCGCCCACGTCCAGCTCCGCGGGGCTAGCGCCCTTGCGCAGGTGGCGAATGCGTTTGAGCAGGGTGACAGCGAGCTGATTGGTGTCCAGATAGCGGCCGGTTTCCGCCAGGCCCGCGTCCTGGCGCAATGAAGGCCCTTGCGCGCGGGCGAGATCCACCGTCACCGGTGCGAGCTTGAGTTCCGGATACAGGGGCGCGGGCGGTTCCTTCACCACGGCCACACGCGCCGCCCACTTGGACAGCCAGCGACTCACTTGGGCGAGCTGGCGTGCCGTGAGGTGGTAGGGATCGGCCAAGGCAGTAAGCAGCACCGCGACATAGGCCGCCTCCACGGAAGAAATATCCATCAAGGGATTGAGTGTATCTTTCACCGCCTGACGCGCCACACCTTCCTCTTCCGCGAGGGCGTAGGTCTGGTTGAGCTCGCGCCACAGCCGTTCCGGCACCGGCTGATAAGCATAGTGGTGCTCCAAGATCTGGCAGCCGTGGGCGTGGACAAGACGCTGGCAGACGAAGCCGAGATAGGCCTGAAGTTCCGGTTCCCCCGCCTGCAGACTTTCTAGACAGAGCTGATAACCTTTAGCCAGGCCCTGCCAGAGAGAAAGCACCTTGCGCCACAGGGAAAGCTCGGTGTTGTCGAAGGGCAGGGGTTTGCCGGCGTATTTGCGGCCCTGCTCGGCCTGTAAGTAAAGAATGGGTTCACGCAGGATCTCCATCACCTTCAGCCGCTCCACCCCGCTCATCGCGTAATGGTTCACCAATTCCATCTGCACCAGCATTTCCGCGTGGGCGGCTGGCACGTTGGTGAGCGGCAGTCCCTCTAACCACTGGCGACAGGTTGGGGCATCGGAGATGTGAGGTCGGGTGGCCTGCATGGCGCCGGCGCTGCCTGCATGGAGCATGGGATCGGTTCTGCCCGAGGGCAATGACGCTATCCTAGGAACTTTGCAGGATGTCTTCAAGGGCCTGGCGCAGCGCTCTCGGCGCCGGCGGCAAACGGACCGGAGCCGGTCGCAGCGGCGGCGCCCACACCGCCATCGGGTAATGGGGATCGTCGAGGAAGCGGGGAATCACGTGCCAGTGTAGATGGGGCACCTGGTTGCCGAGGCTGGCCAGGTTGATCTTGGCCGGCTTGATCAGCCTGCGCAAGACCGTTTCCACCGCAAACACCACGTCCATGAGATGCCGCCGCTCATCGGCTGCGAGATCGCTCATCTCCTTCACGTGGGCCTGCCAGATCACCCGGCAGAAGCCGGGATAGCCCGCCTCCTGCGCAAGCACCACACGCGCCCACGCATCCTGCCAGACCAGCTCGCCCCCGGCACCGGCGCAGAAGGGACAAGTCACAACAGCACCCGTTCGATGCCTCCCGCATTGGCGCGGGCGATGTAGTCCTGCAGCCAGTTCTCGCCCAGGAGATGGCGGGCGAGTTCCACCACGATGTAGTCGGCTCTGAGCTCCGTGTCGTCCTCATAGCGGGCCAGGCCCTGGAGACAGGAAGGGCAGGCGGTAAGCACCTTGATGGGCGCATCGGGCGTCTCGCGCCGGATGGCATCGCGGCCCTGAATGAGTTCCTCTTGCTTGCGGAACCGGACCTGGGTGGCGATGTCTGGACGCGTCACCGCCAGCGTGCCGGCCTCGCCACAGCAGCGGTCCGACAGGCGCACGTCGGCGGCGAGGAGATTTTGCGCCACCTTGAGGGGCGCATGGGTCTTCATGGGCGTGTGGCAAGGATCGTGGTAGAGGTAATGCCGACCGGCGATACCGTCGAGCTTGACGCCCTTCTCCATCAGGTATTCGTGGATGTCCAGCAGCCGGCAGCCCGGGAAGATCTTTTCGAACTGGTACTTGAGCAGCTGGTCCATGCAGGTGCCACAGGACACGACGACCGTGCGGATGTCCAGATAGTTGAGGGTGTTCGCCACGCGGTGGAACAGCACCTGGTTCTGCGTGCTGATGGCCTGGCCACGATCCTCGAAACCGGCGGAAGTCTGGGGGTAGCCGCAGCACAGATAGCCCGGCGGCAGTACGGTGATGGCACCCACGTGCCAGAGCATGGCCTGGGTGGCGAGGCCCACCTGGGAAAACAGCCGTTCCGAGCCGCAGCCTGGAAAATAGAATACCGCCTCCTGCTCCTCCTGCGCGCGCGCCGGGTCACGAATCACCGGCACGATGGCGGGATCCTCCAGCCCGAGCAGGGCGCGTGCCGTTTTCTTTGGCAGCCCCCCTGGCATGGGCTTGTTCACGAAGTGAATGACCTGGGCCTTCAGGGGTGGGCGTCCCACGGTGACGGGCGGTGTGGTGCGAGCGTTCACCAGCGCAAGCCTGCGCGCCAGCCGTGCTGCGAGGCGCTGTGCCCGGTAGCCCCATTCCACCATGAATGTGCGCAAAAGCTTGATGGTGGCCGGATCGGTGGCGTTGAGAAACAGCATCGACGCCCAGGTGCCGGCATTGAAGCGCTTCTGTCCCTGATTGCGCAGGAAGTTGCGCATGGCGATGGACACATCGCCGAAGTCGATGTCGACCGGGCAGGGATTGGCGCACTTGTGGCAAATGGTGCAGTGATCGCCCACGTCGTTGAACTCGTCGAAATGACGCAGCGACACGCCGCGACGCGTCTGCTCCTCGTACAGGAAGGCCTCGATCAATAGCGAAGTGGCGAGAATCTTGTTGCGCGGACTGTAAAGCAGGTTGGCGCGCGGGACGTGGGTATTGCACACCGGCTTACACTTGCCGCAGCGCAGGCAATCCTTGATGGAGTCGGCGATGCGCCCGATTTCCGACTGCTCCATGATGAGCGACTCCACCTCCAACAGATTGAAGCTGGGGGTGTAGGCGTTGCGCAGGTCCGCGCCTGGTAGTAGCTTACCCTGGTTGAAATGCCCGTCCGGATCGACGCGTCGCTTGTAGGCCGCGAAGGCCTCGATGCTTGCGGGATCAAGGAATTGCAGCTTGGTGATGCCGATGCCGTGCTCACCCGAAATGACCCCACCCAGGTTTGTGGCCAGCTTCATGATGCGCTCCACCGCCTGGTTGGCGAGGGCCAACATTTCGTAGTCGTCGGAATTGACAGGAATGTTGGTGTGGACGTTGCCGTCACCGGCGTGCATGTGCAAGGCGACGAACACGCGGCGCCTGAGCACCTGGCGATGGATTTCGTCGCAACGGTCCAGGATCAGCCGATAGCCCCGGCCGGTGAATAGATCATGTAGGGGCGCGCGCACTTCCCGCTTCCACGACACGCGCAGGCTATGGTCCTGCAGCGCGCGGAAGACCGTGGAGGCGTGGCTCGTCACCGGCCCGAAGACTTCCACGTAGGCGGCAAGCGGCGCATCCAGCTGGGCCAGCAGCCACTCCCAGCGCCGCCGCACTTCTGCCAGCAATTCCAGCGCCCGGGCGCGCCGCAGCTCGGTGAGTTCCGGATCGGCGAAGGCATCCTCGTCGCGGCTCATGGGTAGCTCGCCGCGGAAGAAGTGCTCCAGTTCGTCAAGCAAGATGAGTTTGTTACCGATGGACAGCTCGATGTTGATACGTTCGATGCCATCGCTGTAATCAGCCAGCCGCGGCAGGGGAATCACCACGTCTTCGTTGATCTTGAAGGCGTTGGTGTGGGCGGCGATCGCCGCCGTGCGCGCGCGGTCGAGCCAGAAAGTGCGTCGCGCCTCAGGCGTGACCGCGATGAAGCCCTCGCCACCCCGTGCATTGGCGAGCCGGACGATGTGGGAAGCCGCCTCGCCTACCGCTTGCTCGTCGTCGGAGACAATGTCGGCGAGCAGAACCATGTTGGGCCGCTGCGGCCGGTTGGCCTTGGTGGCATAACCCACCGCCTTTACGTAGCGGGCATCGAGATGTTCCAGCCCCGCTAGCCGCGCCTTGCCGTGGGCGTCGAGATAGGCCTTGATCTCGACGATCGCCGGCACCGCCTCGTGCACCTGGCCGAAGAATTCGAGACACACGGTGCGCCCGAAGGCCGGCATGCGGTGCAGGATGAAAGTGGCCGAGGTGATGATGCCATCGCAGCCTTCCTTTTGGATGCCTGGCAGACCGGCGAGAAATTTGTCCGTGACGTCCTTGCCCAGGCCACTTTTGCGGAAGGCGTGGCCCGGAATCTCCAGCACTTCCTCACTCTCCACGCTGCGGCCATCATGGGCGTAGCGCAGGATGCGGAAGCGGGCGCGTTGCACCTCGTGGATCTTGCCCAGGTTGTGGTCTAGGCGTTCTACGGTGAGCCACTGGCCACGTGGATCCACCATGCGCCAGGAAACCAGGTTGTCGATGGCGGTACCCCACAGCACGGCCTTCTTGCCGCCGGCGTTCATGGCCACGTTGCCGCCAATGCAGGACGCATCGGCCGAGGTGGGGTCCACCGCGAACACCAACCCTGCCGCCTCCGCCGCCTCCATCACGCGCCGCGTCACCACGCCCGCGCCGCAATGGATCACCGGTACCGGATGGTCCACCCCCGGCAGGCGGGCCTGCTCCACCGGCCCCAGGGTGTCGAGCTTTTCCGTGTTGATCACCGCCGACAGCTTGGTAAGGGGCACCGCACCACCCGTATAGCCGGTGCCACCGCCGCGGGGGATGATGGTGAGTCCCAGTTCGATCAGCGCCCGCACCAGGGGCGCGATCTCTTCCTCGCTATCCGGGCTGATCACCACGAAGGGGTATTCCACGCGCCAGTCGGTGGCATCCGTGACGTGGGAGACGCGACTCATGCCATCAAAGGCGATGTTGTCCCGGCGAGTGTGCGCCGCCAGGGTCTTCAGCACGCGCGCCCGCAACAAGCGGGTGTGCTCGAACTCCGCCTCGAAGGCATCCACCGCGCGCGCCGCGGCGGCGAGCAGGCGCGCCACCTGGGGGTTACCCTGACGGCGCGCCTCGATTTCGTTAAGACGATGCCGCAAGGCGCCGATGAGCGCCGCCCGGCGCCGGGAATCGGCGAGCAGATCGTCCTGGAGATAAGGATTGCGCGACACCACCCAGAGATCACCCAGCACCTCGAACAGCATGCGCGCGGAGCGACCGGTGCGGCGCTCGCTGCGCAGGGCGTCGAGCACCTGCCACATCTCCTCGCCCAGGAAGCGGATGACGATCTCCCGGTCGGAGAAGGAGGTGTAGTTGTAGGGGATTTCCCGCAGGCGGGTGGTCATGGCGAGGTTCGGCAAAAGCGCATTTTAGCACCCCGCCCCAAAGCGACCTGCGGCATGCTGGTCAGGCTACGGCGAGCGCGGCCACGAATAGGTAACGCGCGAGCTTGCCCACGGCCATGAACAGGGCGGAAAGCCAAGGATTGAGCCGCAGCCAGCCCGCTGCCAGCGGCAGGGCATCGCCCAGCACTGGCAGCCAGGCTAGAAGCAGGGCCGCGATGCCAAAGCGTCGCACCTGGGCGAGGGCGCGCCCCTCCATTCGGCCGGGAAGCATGCGGCCGATGACATAGGAGGTCATGCCGCCCAAGGTGTTGCCCAGGGTCGCCACCGCGAGCGCCGTCGCCCAAGCCTCGGGGTGAAAACGCAGATAGACGAACAGCGCCGCCTCCGAGTGACCCGGCAGCAGGGTGGCGGAAAAGAACGAAGCGGCAAACAGGCCGGCCAATGCCAGCATGTGGCCTCACTCTGCGAGCAGGGGCGCCACCAACCCTTCCAATCTCGCGTAGTGCACCTGGCCATGCACCTTGTGGCGCAATCGGCCCTGCCGGTCGAGGATGTACGAGGTGGGCAGACGGCTGACTCCACCGAAGGCCTGTTGGATGGCAACATCGGCCATGGCGGCGGGGAAGCTATAGCCGTTTTCCCGCATGAAAGCCCTCACCGCGCCCGGCGCCTCGTCCAGGCTGAAGGCGATGATCTCGAAACCGCGCCCCCGCCAGTCGCGGTAAAAACGTTCCATCGCCGGCATTTCATGCCGACAATAGGGACACCAGGTGGCCCAGAAATTCACCAGCACTACTTTGCCGCGTAGGTCTTCCAGGCTTACTGAGCGGCCATCTAGCGTCGTATAGCGCACCGGGGCGGGCGTGCCGTCCAGATCCTGCACCCAGGCGGGCGGACGGAACCAGAGATAGGCGATGAGCCCCAGCAGCAGCAGGGGGACCAACTTGCCGTTGTGGCGCCGCAAAAAGGCTTTCGCATCCATGGCCGCTTCTTGGTTATGATCCGGTTTTTGCTCGGAACTCCGACATGCTCTGGGTCAAGTCGTTCCACATCATCTTCATGGTTACCTGGTTCGCGGGGCTATTCTACCTGCCGCGGCTGTTCGTCTATCACGCCATGAGCGAAGACCGCCCCTCCATCGAGCGCTTCAAGGTCATGGAACGCAAGCTCTACTACGGCATCATGACGCCGGGCGGCGTCATCACGGTGCTTCTGGGGCTGTGGCTGTGGCTGGGTTATGGCATCGGCGGTGGCTGGCTGTACGCCAAGCTGGCCCTGGTCACGGTGCTGATCGCCTATCATCTCTGGTGTGGCAAGCTGCTCGCCGATTTCCGCGCCGATCGCAACACCCGCAGCCATGTCTGGTTTCGCTGGTTCAACGAATTTCCAGTACTGATCCTGATCGCGGTGGTGATCCTAGTGGTGGTGAAACCATTTTGAGCGAGCATTTCTTCGCGCCCTGCCCGCGTGGGTTGGAAAGCGCGCTGGCCGCGGAACTCACGCGCTTGGGTGCCGCCCAGGTGAGCCCCGTGGAGAGCGGCGTCGGCTTTCAGGGCGACTGGCCCCTGTGCTATCGCGTGAATCTCTGGAGCCGGCTCGCCAGCCGTGTGCTCTGGCGCATCGCCCATGGCCCATATCAAAGCGAGGAAGAGGTGTATCGCCTCGCCCGTGCCGTGGACTGGCCCTCTTACTTCGACGTGGACCAGACCTTTGCCGTGTCCACGGTGGCCCGCCGGTGTCCGTTGAAAAGCCTCAACTTCGTCACGCTACGCATCAAGGACGCGGTGTGCGATCGGTTCCGTGACACCCGGGGTCGGCGACCCAACGTGGACACCGCCCGACCCGCGGTGCGACTTGCCGCCTTTCTCGATGCCACGCATCTGACCCTCTACCTGGACACCTCGGGGGAGGCCCTCTTCAAGCGTGGCTGGCGCAAGTCCAAGGGCGAGGCGCCCCTCAAGGAAAACCTGGCGGCCGGCATTCTGCACCTTACCGGCTGGCAGCCCGGCGTGCCTCTGCTCGACCCCATGTGTGGCAGCGGCACCTTCCTCATGGAGGCGGCCCTGATGGCGCTTCACATCGCGCCTGGCCTCGGTCGCGGTTTCGCGTTCGAGCGCCTCGAAAATTTCGATGCGCAAGCCTGGGCCAGGCTGCGCCGCGAAGCCGAGGCGGAATGTCGGCCGAGACAGCAGCTCCCCCTCTGGGGCTCGGACAGCGACGCCGCTGCCGTTCGCCACGCACGGCGCAACTTCGCCGAGGCGGGGCTTGCTCCAGTGGTGGCGCTCGAACGAAAGGACGTCCTGGAACTTGAAGCGCCCGCCGCTGAAGGCGTGTTGGTGACCAATCCACCTTATGGCGAACGCATCGGCGATCTGGCCACGCTGGCCGAGTTCTATCCCCGGCTGGGCAGCGTGCTCAAGCAACGCTTCGCCGGCTGGCGCGTCTTCATCTTCACGGCAGATACGCGGCTACCGGGGCTGATGCGGCTCAAGCCCGCACGTCGGACGCCGCTCTACAACGGCCCGCTGGCGTGCCGGCTGTACGAATTCCCGATGGTGGCAGGCAGCCACCGGCGGCAGCGGTGAGGCTCAAATGATGTCCAGGTGATCGATGCCGGACATGATGTCGCGATCCTTCGCCTCCTGGCCGTGCAGCTTGATCTGCAGGCGCAGATCGTTGACGGAATCGGCATTGCGCAGGGCGTCTTCGTAGCTGATCAGTCCCGCTTCGTACAGCTCGAACAAATGCTGGTCGAAGGTCTGCATGCCGATCTCGCGCGACTTGGCCATGACTTCCTTGATCTCGTGCACCTGGCCCTTGAAGATGAGGTCGGAGATGAGCGGCGAGTTGAGCATGATTTCCACGGCGGCGATGCGTCCCTTGCCTTGGCGGCGCGGAATCAGCCGCTGCGAAACGAAGGCCTTGAGGTTGAGCGACAAATCCATCAAGAGCTGGTCGCGCTTCTCCTCGGGGAAGAAGTTGATGATGCGGTCTAACGCCTGGTTGGCGCTGTTGGCGTGCAAGGTGGACAGGCAGAGGTGGCCGGTCTCCGCGAACTGGATGGCGTACTCCATGGTCTCGCGGTCCCGGATCTCGCCGATCAGGATCACATCCGGCGCCTGGCGCAAGGTGTTCTTCAGGGCCGAGAACCAGTCGTCGGTGTCCACACCCACCTCGCGTTGGGTAATGATGCACTTCTTGTGGTCGTGCACGTACTCGATGGGGTCCTCGATGGTGATGATGTGCCCCTGGCTGTTTTCGTTGCGGTAGCCCACCATGGCGGCGAGGGAAGTGGACTTGCCGGAGCCCGTGCCACCGACGAAGATCACCAGGCCGCGCTTGGTCATGGCGATGTCCTTGAGCACCTCGGGCAAGCCCAGTTCCTCGAAGGTGGGAATCGTGGAATTGATGGTGCGCAGCACCAGGCCGGTGCGCCCCTGCTGCACGAAGGCGTTGACCCGGAAGCGACCGATGTCGGGCGGTGAAATGGCGAAGTTGCATTCCTTGGTGGATTCGAATTCGTAGGCCTGCTTGTCGTTCATGATGGCCCGCGCCAGCTCCACCGTATGCTGCGGCGTGAGGGTCTGGTTGGAGACGGGCGTCACCCGGCCGTCGATCTTGAGGGCGGGCGGAAAGCCAGCGGTGATGAACAGGTCGGACGCCTTCTTGCTCACCATCAGGCGCAATAGGTCGTGCATGAACTTGGTGGCTTGTTCGCGCTCCATGACAGGCTCCCGGGTGAATGATGCCGCTACGCCGCCTCGCTCAGAACTTCGTGTCCTTGCGCGCCGCTTTCTGCGCCTCGGCTTCGGAGACGATATTGCGGCGCACCAGGTCGGTCAGACATTGCTCCATGGTCTGCATGCCCACTGCCTGACCGGTCTGGATGGTGGAATACATCTGCGCCACCTTGTTTTCCCGGATCAGGTTGCGGATGGCGGGCGTGCCAATCATGATTTCATGCGCGGCCACCCGGCCGCTGCCATCCTTGGTCTTGAGCAGGGTCTGGGCGATCACCGCGCGCAGCGATTCCGAGAGCATGGCACGCACCATGTCTTTTTCCGCTGCTGGAAACACATCGATGATGCGGTCGATGGTCTTCGGGGCGGAACTGGTATGCAGGGTGCCGAACACCAGGTGGCCGGTTTCCGCGGCGGTGAGCGCGAGGCGGATGGTCTCCAGATCGCGCAACTCACCCACCAGGATCACGTCCGGGTCTTCGCGCAGGGCGGAACGCAGCGCGTTGTTGAAGGAGAGCGTATGCGGTCCCACCTCGCGCTGGTTGATCAGGCACTTCTTCGACTCGTGCACGAATTCGATGGGATCCTCGATGGTGAGGATGTGCCCATACTCGGTCTCGTTGATCTCGTTGATCATGGCCGCCAGCGTGGTGGATTTGCCGGAACCGGTGGGCCCCGTCACCAGCACGATGCCATTGGGGTGGTGACAGAGATCCTTGAAGATGGCAGGCGCAGCGAGCTGCTCCAGGGTGAGCACCTTGGAGGGAATGGTTCGGAACGCCGCCGCCGCGCCACGTTGCTGGACATAGGCATTGACGCGGAAGCGCGCAAGGTTGGGCACCTCGAAGGAGAAATCGACCTCCAGGTTTTCCTCGTAGAACTTGCGCTGCGCATCGTTCATGATGTCGTAGATCATGCTGTGGACGCCTCTGTGGTCCAATGGCTCCACATTGATGCGGCGGATGTCACCATTGACCCGGATCAAGGGCGGCAGACCCGCGGAAAGATGGAGGTCGGAAGCTTTGTTCTTGACGGTGAAGGCAAGCAGATCTGCGATTTCCATTTATAATCCCCGCGGGGTAAGTGCGCGAAACGGTTGCAGGCGCGGCGCTTCGGCCAAGGATTAACGGCCGCTTCGGCCGTTTCTTGAGTGCTCGGCGGACCATTATGACGACAATCCAGAACGCATTGCAAGCCGTGCAGGCGCGCATCGCCCGTGCGGCCACGCAGTGTGGGCGCGACCCTGCCAGCATCACCCTGCTCGCCGTTTCCAAGACCTTCGGGCCGGACGTCATCCGCGCCGCCTTCGGCTGCGGACAGCGTGCCTTTGGCGAAAGCTATGTGCAAGAAGCGCTCCACAAGATGGCCGCGCTGACTGACCTGCCCATCGAATGGCACTTCATCGGTCCGATCCAGAGCAACAAGACGCGCCCCATCGCCGAACACTTCGCCTGGGTCCACAGCGTGGACCGGGAAAGAATCGCGCAGCGCCTGTCCGATCAGCGTCCCAATAGCATGCCGCCCCTCAACGTCTGCCTGCAGGTGAACGTGAGCGGAGAGGCCAGCAAGAGTGGCGTGGCGCCGGCGGAAGCCGCACCGCTGGCGCGCCTCGTCGCCAGCCTGCCGCGGCTGCGCCTGCGGGGACTCATGACCATCCCCGAGCCCAGCGACAATGTCAACCTGCAACGGCGCCGCTTTCGCCTGCTAAAGGAGCTTAAGGAGGCGCTGGTGGCCGAGGGGCTCCCCCTCGACACGCTGTCCATGGGCATGTCGGGCGACCTGGAAGCCGCTATCCTGGAGGGGGCTACTATCGTGCGTGTGGGATCGGCGATTTTCGGGGAGCGGGTCAAGCGGACTCACTGATCGCCCCACAAGTACCCGCGGGCGCTGGGGCAAGCATTTGCTTCGTGCATTGTGCGTGGGTTTGACCCAGACTATCCAGAGGTTTCGATAGCATGAACATTACCTTCATCGGCGGCGGCAACATGGCCAATGCCCTCATCGGCGGCCTGCTTAGCAAGGGTTTCGCGGCGGGCACGCTACGTGTAGTGGAACCTGATGCAGAAACGGCACAGCGCCTCGCCGAACGTTACGGGCTGCTGGTGAAGGCCACTGCCGACGCCGACATCCTCGCGTGTGATCTGGTGCTCTTGGCGGTGAAACCGCAGCAGCTCCGTAGTGTGGCCGCTGGCCTTGCGCCCCATCTCACACAACAGCTCGTGCTGTCCATCGCCGCCGGTGTGCGCGCCGCGGATCTCTCGCGCTGGCTAGGCGGCTACCGGCGCCTGGTGCGAGCCATGCCCAATACCCCCGCCATGGTTCAGGCTGGCATCACGGGTCTGTATGCCCTGCCGGAGGTGAGCGAGGAGGAACGCCGCCGCGCCGAGGCGGTGCTCGCGGCGGTGGGCGAAGTCGTGTGGGTCGGCGCGGAAGCGGACATGGACGTCATCACCGCCGTCTCCGGCAGCGGCCCCGCCTACGTCTTCTATTTCATGGAAGCGCTGGAGGAAGCGGCCATCGCCCTGGGGCTTTCAGCAAGCCAGGCCCGCCGCTTAAGCCTCGCCACCTTCGCGGGTGCGGCGCGTCT
Organism: Thiobacter sp. AK1; assembly: GCF_039822265.1. Taxonomy (NCBI): domain Bacteria; kingdom Pseudomonadati; phylum Pseudomonadota; class Betaproteobacteria; order Burkholderiales; family Thiobacteraceae; genus Thiobacter; species Thiobacter aerophilus. Next base: position 4,143 of record NZ_JBAJEX010000012.1, on the reverse strand, counting down.
GGCCAGCGCCTCACGCGAGGACGTGGTCACCCTGCGGGAGCGGGTGACCTCCAAGGGCGGCACCACAGAGCGGGCGCTGGCCGCCCTGGAGGCCGCCGGCGTCAAGCCGCGCATCGTCGAGGCAGTGCGCGCCGCGGCTTTGCGCGCCCGGGAGCTGGGCGATGAGCTGGGTCGGGACGGCGCCGCGCCATGACAGTTTGGTCATCTTCGTCACGGGCCTAAAGCCATGCTCAGCCAAGCCGTTATCTTTTTGCTGGACACCGTCGTCACCGCGTTCATCGCGCTGTTGCTGCTCAGGTTTTACCTGCAGCTTCTGCGGGTGCCCCAAGGCAACCCGCTTACGCCCTTCGTGGTGACGGCCACCAATTTCCTCGTGCTGCCGTTACGGCGCGTGATCCCGGGGCTGTGGGGCCTCGATCTGGCGACCCTGGTGGCGGCCTGGTTCATGCAGTGGCTGTTGGCTCTCGCAGTGGAAGCCTTGTCCGGCCTGCCCCTCGCGCGGGGTTCTGGCCTCATGTACCTGGGCTTTGGCCTGTGGGCGGCGGTGGAGCTTTTGCGCATGAGCTTGTATCTGCTCATGCTGGTGCAGGTGATGTTGTTCGTGGTGAGCCTGGTGAATCCCTTCAGCCCCTTCATGGCCGTGCTGGAGGCCTTATCCCGGCCGTTCACCCGACAGGTGAGGCGCGTCATTCCACCCATCGCCAACGTGGACCTGTCGCCCATGGTAATCCTGATCGTCTGCCAGCTAGTGCTCATGCTACCAGTGGCTTGGCTAGAGCAGGCGGCGAAGGAGATGATCCACGCGGGCATGGGTGGCTTTGGCTTGTGAGCGGGGCACTCTGGTACCGATACGACGCGCGGGGCGCGCTCATCCTGACCGTGCGGGTAGAGCCCAATGCCCCGCGCACGGAGGTGGCGGGTCTCTATGGCGGAGCACTCAAGCTGCGCGTAGCCGCGCCCGCCGTGGACAACAAGGCCAATGCGCGCCTCATCGCCTTCCTGGCGGAAGTCTTCCAGGTGCCGCAGCGTGAGGTGAGATTGAAGACCGGCGCCCAGGGGCGGCGCAAGGTGGTGGAAATTTTCGGCAGTCGCGTCGCACCGGAGACGTTGCTGGGAGCGAAATGAACACCCTCGTGGAACGACAGATCGCACACTACCAGCGTTGGCGCGAGGACATCCTGGCCGCCATCGACGCCTATCAGGCGTGGCTGGAAGCGCGCGGCGAGGTGGATGCGGAACAGTCCCTGCGCCTGTACGACCTGATCGAGAGCCTGCGCCACGACCACATCACGCTCGCCTTCGTCGCCGAGTTTTCCCGGGGCAAGACCGAACTCATCAACGCCCTCTTCTTCGCCGACTTCAAACAGCGCTTGCTGCCCTCAGACGCCGGTCGCACCACCATGTGCCCCACGGAAATCTTTTACGACCCGTCCGAGCCGCCCTATCTGCGCCTGCTGCCGATCGAGACCCGCTACCGCGAAGAGACCATCCGCCAGCTCAAGAAAAAGCCGGTGGAATGGGTACAAAGCCGCCTCGACCTCGATTCCCCCCAGCAAATGGTGGAGGTGTTGCAGACCCTCACCGAAACCAAGCGGGTGTCCCAAGTGGAGGCCCGCACCATGGGTCTATGGGACGATCAGGACCCCATGCAGGCGGACATGCTGCGCGACAGTGGCTGGGTGGAAATCCCCAAGTGGCGCCACGCGTTGATCAACTACCCGCATCCGCTACTCAAGAGCGGGCTGGCGATTCTAGATACACCCGGCCTCAATGCCCTGGGTTCCGAACCCGAACTCACTTTGAGCATGATCCCGGGCGCCCATGCGGTGCTGTTCTTGCTCGCCACCGACACCGGCGTGACACGCTCCGACATGGAGATCTGGCAAAAGCACGTCCAGCCCCACGCCGCCCACAGCATCGTTATATTGAACAAGGTGGATACCCTGTGGGACGAGCTCAAGTCCTGGGAGAAGGTGCAGGCCTCGATCGAACGCCAGAGGCAGGCGACCGCCTTGCAATTGGGTGTATCGCCCGCCAACGTGCTCGCCTTGTCGGCCCAGAAGGCACTACTGGCGAAGATTCGCGGGGACGAGGCGCTACTTTTGCAGAGCGGCATCGGCGCATTGGAGACGATGCTCGCCCGCGAGGTGATTCCGCTGCGCCAGGAAATCCTACGCAAGGCGGTCACCCGGGAGATCGGCGCCCTGGTGCTCGCCTCCTACAAGAGCGTCTATCAGCAACTCTGCGCAGTGCGGCACGAGCAGAAGGAACTGGCTTCCCTGTCCGGCAAGAACAAGGAAGTGATCCAGAAGATGCTCAACAGACTGCACGAGGACAAGCTGACCTACGAGGAGACCATCCGGGCCTTCAACGTCACGCGGACGGTGATCACCCAGCAGGGACGCATCCTCCTCAACAACCTAAGCCTGGAACGCCTGGACGGCATCCTGCAGAAGGCCCACGACTCCATCAAGGGCAGCTGGACCACCGCGGGCCTTACCCGCGGCATGCAGTCCCTGATCCGCCACACCGCCCAGCAGTTTCAGCATATCCACAAACATGGCCGCCAAATCAAGGGGCTGGTGGACAGCGCCTATGTCCGCTTTCACGTGCAGCATGGACTGGAACGGCGCGAGGCCCCCGTGCTGGACCTGGATGCTTACCAGGCCGCGTTCCAGGAACTGGGGCGGCGCACCGAGGCTTTCTGCCGCGATCCAATCAACATCCTGACGGAGAAGCACTTCCTGGTGCGGCGTTTTTTTCTCAACATCGCCGCCGAGGCGCGCGCCCTGTTCGAGCGGGCACGTCAGGAAAGCGAAGCCTGGCTGCGCAATGCGCTAGGGCCCCTGACCAGCCAGATCACCGACTACAAGATCGCTATCGAAAGGCGCATCGAGAACATCCGCAAGATCCACGACAACATCGACAACCTGCAAGAACGCCTCGAAGAACTCGCCGCCATGGAAACGCGCCTCGCCCGCGACGTGGCGCTCCTGGGCGGCATCCTGCGTCGCCTACAGCCGCCTGCCGCGAGCAACATTCAGCGCCAGCGCGACGCCGCCTGATCCTGGGTTGCCGGTCAGTTGCGGTCGCTATGGCCCAGATCCTTGTCCGGGGCAATGCGATCGCGCACCAACTGCTTGAGCTCCTTGGCCTCGGGAAAGCGCCCCGCCTCGGCGCGGGAAAAGATGAGCTCCCCATCCAGCCACACCTGGAATAAGCCATTCCCGGCAGGCACGAGCGCGACTTCTCCCAGCGCGCCCTCGAACGTGGTGAGCAATTCCTGGGCTAGCCAAGCAGCCCGTAGCAGCCAGCGGCATTTCGGGCAGTAGCGGATTTCGACGCGGGGTGTGGGCATGGCAGCTTCCCGTAGCCAATAAGCTAACTCAATTATGGGCGGAGGGCGTGTCCCGATTTATGTGCAAAAGCGTTTCGATCTGGAAACGTGTTGGGTGGTCATGGTAAGAGGTTGATGTGCGAGAACGACCTTGAACCCAAAGGAGAGCAAACCATGACCATGAAGAAGCATAAGACGAAAGTGTCGCTGGCGGAACTGGTGGCGGGCGAACGGGACCTGCTCAAGGGTCTGATGCGGGAGGCGCTGCAGACCGTTCTCCAAGGCGAGATGACTGAATTCATGGGTGCCGCGCCCGGGGAGCGGAGCGCCAACCGCAACGGCTACCGGGCGGGCTACTACGGCCGCAGCCTCATCACCCGCATCGGCAAACTCGAACGATGCGTGCCGAGGGACTGCAACGGCGAGTTCTCCACCGCGCTCTTCGAGCGCTACCATCGCAGCGAGAAGGCCCTGGTCGCCGCCCTGGAGGAGATGTACGTCCAGGGGTGTCCACCCGCAAGGTCAAGGCCATCACCGAGGGGCTGTGCGGCCACAGCTTCTCTGCCTCCACCATCAGCCAGATCAACAAGACACTGGACGAATCCCTGGCCCGCTTCGCCAGCCGGCCCCTGGACAAGGCCTATCCCTAACTGATCCTGGATGCCCGCTACGAGACGGACAACCTCGGTCATGACCGCCTCTTTGCACAACTTGACGGATACAACCAAGTTTTCCGACAAACGCGGCCTACGGATGGGCTGCCCTGCGGGGTGCTGGGATCGCTGGGCTTAGCAGGACGGTCGGTC
>NZ_JBAJEX010000011.1 GCF_039822265.1 Thiobacter sp. AK1 | reverse complement strand
AGGCACCTCCTCGGTACCCAATAAAACCGGACAACCATCGTGCTACAAGTCCGGACAGTTTATTTGCTCTCTACACCAGTGAAGAAAAAAGTTGCACAAAAGGTTAGAATATTAGATAATGCTTATACCAAGTCGTGCTTACGCGTCTGTGAGCGATTTGGCGTTGTCTCCTCCTCCATCCTCCTCCTTTGGTGGATTTGAAGCGCGGGTTGCCCCCGCGCTTTTTTTTTGGCTGCATCTTTGGCAGGCGACCTCGGCGCCGCTACCATGCCGTTTTTTCGGAACAGACCATGAGTCAGTCCCACATCGTCGATGCAAGCATCCTGGATGCCCTGACCGGGGAGGCGCGCGCCCATCCCCGCAGGCGCAAAAATCTCAATTTCCACGCCTGTGAAAGCGCCGCCTGCCAGCGGCTGCTCAACGCGATCGAGCCCGGCAGCTATGTGCCGCCCCACCGACACCTGGATCCCACCAAGGACGAATCCATTGTCGTGGTGCGGGGACGGCTGGGGGTGATGATCTTCGACGACGGCGGCGGGGTGCGCGAGATGGGCATCCTCGTTCCGGGTGGCAAGGTGGTGTTGGTCAATGTGCCCCATGGCGCCTATCACACGGTGATCGGTCTTGAGCCCGGCACGGTATTTTTCGAGGCCAAGGCCGGGCCTTATCGGCCCTTGACGCCGCACGAGCGGGCCCCGTGGGCGCCCCAGGAAGGCGAGCCGGGTTGGCAAGACTATCTTCAGTCCTTGGCGCGGCGCCTCATGGCGGGGTGACAATCCGCGCTGGGTAGCCGCCTGAAGTCGTCGAACACGCCGTCGGCTGCTTCCACTTCCATGCCTTCCACCTGGGCCAGCTCGGGCCCGCGCCGCGCCCAGGCGATGAGCTGGGCGACGGCGGTGGCCGTGCCATGAACCACGGCCTCCACGCTGCCGTCCGAGCAGTTTCTGACCCAGCCGGTCACGCCCAGCGCCAGCGCCTGCTGGCGCATGGATTCACGAAAGAAAACGCCCTGCACCCGGCCGTGGATACGCAGGCGCCGCGTGATTTTCTCCATGTTACTCATGGGGTTTTGGCTCGGCTTTTCGAACTGCTGGCAAGAGTAAACAAGGACTATTTACAGAACGGTTGCGATTGAGCGAAGGTTACCTCATCGACGCGCGAAGGCGTCGGTATCGTTTCGAATCTGACAAAGGAGACAACTATGCTGCATCGAATCAAACACCTCGCGGTTCTTGCCATGGCTGCGACACTGGCGCTTACCGGCTGCGCTGCCCAGCAATCCGCCAATGCGCCCGTGAAAGCCGTCTATCACATCAACGATAGCAGCAACGCCACGGCGGCGCTGCGCAATATTCAGAATCACCTCAATGCCGATCCACAAGCCAAGATAACCGTCGTGACCCACGGCAATGGCATCGACTTCCTGCTGGATGGTGCCACGGACAAGAATGGCAATCCCTACAACATCCCCGTCGAAGAGCTGATGGCCAAGGGCGTGGACTTCCGGGTCTGCAACAACACCCTGACCAGCCGCAAGATCGACAAGAGCAAGGTGCTGCCTGGGGCGAAGATCGTGCCCTCAGGCGTGGCCGAACTGGCCAAACTCCAGGCACAGGAAGGCTACGTGTACGTCAAGCCCTGAGCGCGTGGATGCGGGGAAGAAGCGGCCTGCGGGCCGCTTTTTCATTGTCATCGCCTGGCAAACGAGGCGGAATGGCAAAGCATCGTATCGCCAGGCCGCCGTCGTGGCTGCGGGCGACTAAGGGGCGCCTGCGCCAGCCCGGGCTACCTGACCCGCATGCCGGGCTGGGCACCGCTGTCCGGGCTGATTAGGTAGAGGCCCGGGCCCTCTCCGGAGGCAGCGAGCACCATGCCCTCGGATATCCCAAACTTCATCTTGCGCGGCGCCAGGTTGGCCACCATCACCGTGAGACGCCCGGTCAAGGTGGCGGGATCGTAGGCGGACTTGATCCCCGCGAACACCGTGCGCGGTTGCGGCTCACCCACGTCGAGGGTGAGTTTGAGCAATTTGTCGGCGCCTTCCACGGCCTCTGCCCGGAGGATGCGGGCGATGCGCAGGTCCACCTTGGCGAACTCGTCGATGGAAATGAGCGGCGCGCCATCCGTCACCTTCGCCGTTTCTCTGCCCGCGGCAGAGGGTTGGCTAGAAGGGGAGAAAGCGTGCTGCTGTTTTTCCCCGTGGCGTGCTTGGGAATGCGCGTCGGGGTGGGGTGCGTCCAGGCTTTCCCGATTCGCGGCGAGCAGGGCGTCGATTTGCCTCTTCTCCACCCGCGTCATGAGATGGCGGTAGGGCTTGATGACGTGTCCTTCTAGCAGCCGCTCGGCATCCCCCCAGGTGAGGGGCGGAATGGCCAGGAAGGTCTCCACGTCCTGCGCGACACGGGGCAACACGGGTTTCAGATAAAGCGTGAGCAGGCGGAACAGGTTGATGCTCAGCGAACACACCTGGTGCAGCTGGCGCGCCTGGTTGGGATCCCGCGCCAGTTCCCAGGGTTTGTGTTCATCCACATACTGGTTGGCGAGATCGGCGAGGCGCATGATCTCGCGTACGGCCTTGGCATACTCCCGCGCTTCGTAGAGGGCGGCAATGGCAGAGGCGGCCGCGCGGGTTTCCGTCAGCGCCGGGTGGGGGGGCAGGGCGTCCGCCAGCCGGCCACCGAAGCGCTTGCTGATGAATCCGGCGCTGCGGCTGGCGATGTTGACGTACTTGCCCACCAGGTCGCTGTTGACGCGGGCGATGAAGTCTTCCAGGCTGAGGTCGATGTCCTCCATGGTGGCGTTGAGCTTGGCCGCGTAGTAGTAGCGCAGCCATTCTGGATCGAGACCTTGCTCCAAGTAGCTGCGGGCGGTGATGAAGGTCCCCCGCGACTTGGACATTTTCTGGCCGTCCACCGTGAGGAAGCCATGGGCGAAGATCTGGGTGGGCGTGCGGTGGCCGGAGAAGTGCAGCATGGCCGGCCAGAACAGGGCGTGGAAGTAAAGAATATCCTTGCCGATGAAGTGGTAGAGCTCGGCATCCGAGCCCGTTGCCCAGTAGGCGTCGAAATCCAGACCGAGGCGCTGCGCCAGATGGGCGAAGCTCGCCATGTAGCCGATGGGTGCATCCATCCACACGTAGAAATACTTACCGGGCGCGTCTGGGATCTCGAAACCGAAATAGGGGGCATCGCGTGAGATGTCCCAGTCCTGTAGGCCTGCCGCGAACCACTCCCGCATTTTGTTGGCGGCTTCCTCTTGCAGATGGCCGGCCTGGGTCCAGCTCTCCAGGAAGGCCCTACAACGCGCATCGCTCAAGCGGAAGAAATAGTGCTCGGACTGCCGGCGCACGGGGGTTGCGCCAGATATCGCGGAATAAGGATGGATGAGCTCGGTGGGCGTGTAGCTCGCGCCGCACACCTCGCAGCTGTCGCCATACTGATCCTTGGCGTGGCACCTGGGACATTCGCCCTTGATGAAACGATCCGGCAGGAAGATCTCCCGTTGCGGGTCGTAGAACTGCTCGATGGTGCGCACCTCGATGAGTTTCGCCGCATCGCGCAGGGTGCGGTAAATGGCTTCGGCCAGACGGCGGTTTTCCTCGGAGTGGGTGGAATAGTATTCGTCGAAGCCGATGTGAAAACCCGTGAAGTCGCGCAAATGCTCCGCGTGCATGCGTTCGATCAGCTGCTGCGGACTGATACCTTCCTTTTCCGCGCGCAACATGATGGGAGTGCCGTGGGTGTCATCGGCACACACGTAGTGGCAGGTGTGGCCTTGCATTGTCTGGAAGCGCACCCAGACGTCCGTTTGGACGTATTCCACCAGGTGGCCGAGATGGATGCTTCCGTTGGCGTAGGGCAGGGCGGAGGTGACTAGGATCTTGCGCGACATGGCAGCCTTGATAAAAGCCCGTATTCTAGCCGCCGCTCGCCTCCTCCGCAGCGGGAAGGCGCCCGGGGTGGTGCCTTGTCCCATGCCTCGTCGGGGTTATTCCATGATTTTTCAGGAAATTTTTGCCCAGCGCGGGAGAAACGCTATAGAATGGCCATCTTTCCGGTTGTCCTTGAGTAGGGAGTAAGCCAAGCATGTCCATTACCGAAAGCCAAGTCCAGGAAGCCCTCAAGGGCGCGGTGGATCCCAACATGCAGAAGGACTTCGTCAGTGCGAAGACCGTACGCAACATCAAGATCGAGGGTAACGACGTCAGCTTCGACATCGTTCTGCCCTATCCCGCCAAGACGGTGCAGGGGGAGATTGAGGCCCTGGCGGAGAATGCGGTGAAAAGTCTCCCGGGTGTGGGCAAGGTGACGGCCAACGTCGCCTGGAAGATCGTCGCCCATGCGGTGCAGCGGGGCGTGAAACCGGTGCCGGGCGTGCGCAACGTGATCGCCGTGGCTTCTGGCAAGGGCGGGGTGGGCAAGTCCACCACCGCCGTCAACCTGGCCCTGGCGCTGGCCGCCGAAGGCGCCAAGGTCGGCATCCTGGATGCCGACATCTATGGTCCGTCTCAACCCACCATGCTGGGCATCACCGGCAGGCCGGAAGCTGCCGAGGATGGTCAGCACCTTCTGCCCATGCTGGGCCATGGCCTGCAGGCCATGTCGATCGGCTTCCTGATCGACGTGGAAACGCCCATGGTCTGGCGGGGTCCCATGGTCACCCAAGCCCTGGAGCAACTACTCAACCAAACCAAGTGGGAGGACCTCGATTACCTGGTGGTGGACTTGCCGCCGGGCACCGGCGACATCCAGCTCACCCTGGCGCAGCGGGTCCCGGTTACGGGTGCGGTGATCGTCACCACGCCCCAGGAAATCGCCCTGATCGATGCGCGCAAGGGGCTCAAGATGTTCGAGAAGGTGAACATCCCCATCCTCGGCGTGGTGGAGAACATGAGCATCCACATCTGCTCCAAGTGCGGCCATGAGGAGCGCATCTTCGGCGAGGGCGGTGGCGAGCGCATGTGCAAGGACTACAACGTGGAATTCCTGGGTGCCCTGCCGCTGGACATCCATATCCGGGAACAGGCCGATTCCGGCAAGCCCACAGTGGTGGCGGACCCCGACAGCCGCGCAGCCCAGATCTACCGCCAGATCGCGCGCCGGGTGGCGGTGAAGATCGGCGAACTGGCCGCGGATCATTCTGCCAAGTTCCCGAACATCGTTATCCAGAATACCTGACGTTTCCACCGGTTCGGCGCGGCGGCCCGAGTTGTTCTACAATGTCGGGCCCCGCGCCTTGCTATTTCCCCGGGCAGGAACGAGATGAGCATCAAATCGGACAAGTGGATCCGCCGCATGGCCCTCGAGTACGGCATGATCGAGCCGTTCGAGCCCAATCAGGTCAAGGAGATCAATGGGCAGCGCATCGTGTCCTACGGCACCTCGAGCTATGGCTACGATATCCGCTGTTCCAATGAATTCCGCCTGTTCACCGACATCAACACCACCATCGTCGATCCCAAGAACTTCGATCCCAATTCCTTCGTCGAGGTGACGGGCGATTACTGCATCATTCCGCCCAATTCCTTTGCTCTGGCGCGCACGGTGGAGTATTTCCGTATTCCGCGCAACGTGCTCACCATCTGCCTGGGCAAGTCCACCTATGCCCGCTGTGGCATCATCGTCAACGTGACGCCCTTCGAGCCGGAATGGGAAGGCTATGTGACGCTGGAGTTTTCCAACACCACGCCCCTGCCGGCGAAGATCTACGCCAACGAGGGGGTGGCGCAGGTAATCTTCTTCGAGTCCGATGAACCCTGCGAGGTGTCCTACAAGGACCGGGGCGGCAAATACCAGGGGCAGCGCGGCGTCACCTTGCCGCGCATCTGAGGCCCGGAAGGCGCTGCGGCCGGCTGCTCGTGCGTTTTGCCCATGACCCGCCGCGCAAGAGGCGGCGCCTGTGATACATTCTTGCCACCCGAAACCGCGCGCCGGCGCGCCCCGGCACTTCCACGTCTTGCGGAATGAACCATGCGCTTTCGTTTTCCCATCGTAATCATCGACGAGGACTTCCGCTCCGAGAACGCCAGTGGCATCGGCATCCGTGTCCTGGCCAAGGCCATCGAGGACGAGGGCATGGAGGTGCTGGGCGCCACCAGCTATGGCGACCTGGCATCTTTTGCCCAACAGCAAAGCCGAGCGTCGGCCTTCATCCTGTCCATCGACGACGAGGAGTTCTCCACGCCCGAACTAGCCGAGCATGCGGTATCCCAGATCCGCGCCTTCGTGGAAGGCATCCGCTTCCGCAATGCAGACATCCCCATCTTCCTCTACGGCGAGACGCGCACCTCGCGCCATATTCCAAACGACGTCCTGAAAGAGCTGCACGGCTTCATTCACATGTTCGAGGATACGCCGGAATTCATTGCCCGCTACGTGGTGCGCGAGGCGCGCGCCTACCTGGATTCGCTGCCACCACCTTTCTTCCGCGCCCTCACCCATTACGCGGCGGATGGTTCCTATTCCTGGCATTGCCCCGGACACTCCGGTGGTGTTGCGTTCCTGAAGAGCCCGGTGGGGCAAATGTTCCACCAGTTCTTCGGGGAGAACATGTTGCGAGCCGACGTATGCAACGCGGTAGAGGAACTGGGGCAGCTGTTGGACCATACCGGCCCGGTGGCGGCGAGCGAGCGCAACGCGGCGCGTATCTTCAATGCCGATCATCTGTTCTTCGTCACCAACGGCACCTCCACCTCGAACAAGATTGTTTGGCATTCCACCGTGGCACCGGGCGATGTGGTGGTGGTGGATCGCAACTGCCACAAGTCCATCCTCCATGCCATTACCATGACGGGTGCCATTCCCGTGTTCCTCACGCCCACGCGCAACCACTACGGCATCATCGGGCCGATTCCCCTGGATGAATTCCGCTGGGAGAACATCCAGAAAAAAATCGAGGCCCATCCCTTCGCGCGTGAGGTGAAGCGGCCACCCCGTGTGCTCACCATCACCCAGAGCACCTATGACGGCATCCTCTACAACGTCGAAACCATCAAGCGCATGCTCGATGGCAAGATCGATACGCTACATTTCGACGAGGCCTGGCTGCCGCACGCGGCCTTCCACAGCTTCTACAAGGACATGCACGCCATCGGCCGCGACCGGCCGCGTCCGCAGAAGTCCATGCTGTTTTCCACCCAGTCCACACACAAGCTGCTGGCTGGCTTGAGCCAGGCGTCGCAGATCCTGGTGCAGGACTCGGTGGAGCGCAAGCTGGATCGTGACGTGTTCAACGAGGCCTTCCTCATGCACATGTCCACCAGCCCCCAGTACGCCATCATCGCCTCCTGCGACATTGCCGCCGCCATGATGGAGCCGCCGGGCGGGACCGCACTGGTGGAGGAGTCCATCCTCGAGGCGCTGGATTTTCGGCGCGCCATGCGCAAGGTGGAGCAGGAGTTCGGCGGTTCCTGGTGGTTCAAGGTGTGGGGACCGGAGCACTTGGCGGAGGAGGGCATTGGTAGCCGCGAGGACTGGATGCTGCGGGATAACGAGCGCTGGCACGGGTTCGGCAACCTGGCGCCAGGCTTCAACATGCTCGACCCCATCAAATCCACCATCATCACCCCGGGGCTGGACGTGGAAGGGGATTTCGCCGATTCCGGTATCCCAGCGGCTATCGTCACCAAATACCTGGCCGAGCATGGTGTGATCGTCGAGAAGACGGGGCTGTATTCCTTCTTCATCATGTTCACCATCGGCATCACCAAGGGGCGCTGGAACACGCTGCTCACCGCTTTGCAGCAGTTCAAGGACGACTACGACCGCAACCAGCCCCTGTGGCGGGTACTGCCGGAATTCGTGGCCAAACATCCCCGTTACGAGCGCGTGGGCCTGCGCGATCTATGCGATTCCATCCACGGCATCTACCGGGCCAACGACATCGCCCGGTTGACCACCGAAATGTATCTCTCGGAAATGGCCCCGGCCATGAAGCCCACCGACGCCTTTGCCAAGATGGCGCACCGGGAAATCGAGCGCGTGGAAATCGATCATCTAGCCGGTCGCATCACGGCGGTGCTGCTTACCCCCTATCCGCCCGGCATTCCCCTACTGATCCCGGGCGAGCGCTTCAATGGCACCATCGTGCGCTACCTGCAGTTCGCGCGGGAATTCAACGAGAAATTCCCCGGCTTCGAGACCGACATCCACGGCCTGGTGGCGGAGGAGATTAATGGCCAGATGCGCTATTTCGTGGACTGCGTAGCGGCGTAGAGCGGTCGCAAACCTCCTACCGGTCTCAAGAATCGCCCGTAAGCTGCTGAGTGGTCGATAGAAAGAGGCCACGAAACCCTTGCCATTTCGGCTTGCCGGCGGTAAGGTTATGGGCATGGCGCGACGCGCTGCCTCGACTGAATAACCTGTAACTCAAGAACACAGGGAGGACGACGCTAATGCGGAGCATGCAGCCCATTTTTGCGGCCCTCTGCCTGTCTCTCGTCTCCGCGGCGGCGGGCGCCGACCCCTGTGCGGTGCCCAGTCCGGCTGGTGCGGCGCCCTGTGCGGCGGCGGTGCGTGAGGAGCCCGATCCCATTGCCGTCCGCATCCGTCAGTACGAGACCGAACTGACCGAGCGTCTGCGTGGCGATCCCGAGCTGCGTTCCTCCATGGCCTTGGTCATGGACGAGCGGACCGGACGCGTGATCTACGCCAAGAATCCGGACGTGCGCACGCCCATCGCCTCCATCACCAAGCTCATGACGGCCATGGTGACGCTGGATGCGGGCCTGCCTCTGGACCAAAAGATCACCATTTCCGACGACGACGTAGACCGTGTGAAGGGCACCCATTCGCGCTTGGCAGTGGGGACGGTGCTCACCCGCTACCAGTTGCTGCAGCTCGCCCTGATGTCCTCGGAAAACCGGGCTGCCGCTGCGCTGGCGCGAACCTATCCAGGCGGCACGGCCGCCTTCGTCGCGGCCATGAACCGCAAGGCGCAACGGCTGGGCATGCGCGATACCAGCTTCGTCGATTCCACGGGACTGCGGCCAGGCAACCAGTCCACCGCCGAGGATCTGGCCAAGATGGTGAAGGCGGCCCACGCTTATCCCACCATTAGCGAAATCACCACCACGGCGAGCTATGACATCGAGGTGCCGGTGTACAAACGGCACAAGGCGCTAGCGCGCGGCGGCGTGTTGCACCGCAGCATCGCCTACCGCAACACCAACAAGCTGGTGAGCGACAAGGAGTGGGAGATCGGCCTGTCCAAGACGGGTTACATCGCCGAGGCCGGTCACTGCCTCGTCATGCAAGCACAGATCGCCAACCAGCCTTTGATCATCGTCCTATTGGATGGCGACGGCAAGTTCACCCGCATCACCGATGCCAACCGCATCAAGCGCTGGCTAGAAAGCAGCTTCGCGAGCATCCGGCACGACGGCTGAGCCGACCCGCGAAAATCCCCCGATGGTGCCAGCGCCGTCGGTCTGAGCCGCACCGGCCATTTCCCCTTGGTGTGAACTAAAGCGCGCAGGCCGCGCACCTGGCCACAGCGCCCTGAGGCGGGCTCGCATGGCTGCGCCAGAAACAGTCTCCTCCAGCGCGCTTTACTGGCCGAGGGCTTCCTTTTCCATCAATAGATAGGTGTTGTTGTAGGCGTTGACACGGTTCGCCTCGTTGAAGGCGGGCAGCTTCTGCCAGCGCGACCAGTCGGTGCGGGCGTAGGCTTGCTCGAAGGGCACCATCTCCGCTACCGCCTGTCCCATGGTGCGGCGCAGGAAACCTAGATAATCGCGCGTCAGGGTGAGATCCGCGCGAGGATCGCGCGATAGGGCGCCATGTCCCGGCACCAGCACCCGGGCGGGGAAAGCCAACAGCTTATCCAGGGCGGCGAGCCAGGCGCGGCTATCCGCGTCTCCCACGAAGGGCACGCGCCCCTTGAACACGACATCACCGGCGTAGAGCACCCGATCCTCGTGCACATAAAGGGCCAGGTCTTCCGGCGTATGGGCTGGGCCCACATGACGCACGGAGAAATGCACACCCCCGAGCTCGAAATCGATATCGCCGCCAAGCCAGCGGTCCGCCGGCAGGACGTGGGTGTGCTCGTCCACCCAGGGAAACAGCTCCTCCCGGCGCTGGGCCAGACGCGCCTTTAGCTCCGGCGAGTTGAGGTAGTGGCGTGCGTCCTCATGCGCCCAGATCTCGGCGCCCGCGGCCTTGAACACCTGCAGCCCATAGATGTGGTCGGCATGATAGTGACTCACGATCACATAGCGGATGGGTGCCGTGGTGATGCGCCGGATGCGCTTGACGAGCTCGGCCGCCAGGGGCGGCGTGCCCAGAGCATCGAAGACCACGACCCCGGCGCCTGTCACCACGAAGCCGGCATTGGACATGAAGCCTTGGTTCGCGGCAGAGGCCGCACCTGGCAGCCCCTGCGCGTACCAACTGTGTTTGCCCACGCGCACCGGGTCCATGTTGACCGTTACCGGCGCATCCTGCGCGGCACTGGCGCACAAGGGCAAAAGCCACAGCAGAAGCCATTTACGCAGCATCATCTCCCCGCTGGTGAGCCAAAAAAAGAATGGAGTATTATAACCAGCGCCGCAACGCCATCCGTCACTTTCTAGGCCCAAGTGCGAGTCCCGCGGGAGTATCTCTTGCTCAAGAAAAATTGGCTGATCATTCTGCTTGCCTTCGTCCTGCCGCTGATCGCGGTATTCGCCTGGTGGGGTGGCTTCAATTCGGTGGAGATCAGCGAGGCGGAACGCGGGCCCTACCGTTTTGCCTACCTCGAGCACACGGGCGACTATGCCAGGCTCCCGGAAACCCAGGCGCGCGTGCGTGCCCTCATGGCGCAGCAAAATCTGGCCCGCGGCGCCGCCATCACGGTATTGCTGGACGATCCACGCACAGTGCCGAAGAACCAGCTCAGGGCACGCACCGGTTATCTGATCGCGCCCAGCGCGCAGCCGGCCACGCCGCTGCGGCTGGGTGAGATTCCCACGCGACGGGTGCTGGTCGCGCGCGTGCGCGCGGCGGCGCTGTTGGCACCAAGCAAGGCCTATCAAGCCCTGCACGATCACCTGGCCGCGCAGCACACGGACATCCGCATGCCCACGGTGGAAATCTACGATAGCCCGCCCGAGGTTTACCGGATAGGCGAGCTGTCGGTGGAGATGGAGCGTTGACATGGCGTTCCTGAGCCTGGTGGCGGTCATCCTGCTGGAACACTTCCAGCCCCTGCGTCACCGCTTGCAGATCTACGTGCAGTTCGCCCGTTATGCCAACTTCCTGGAGCGCCAACTCAATGGCGGCCGCTACCGCTATGGCATGCTGGCTTGGGCGCTGGCGGTGCTGCCGCCCGTGTTCCTGGTGGCGGCTGCGCATCAGCTGGCGGCAGGCGCCGGGACGTTGCTGGTCGTGGCCGTGGACGTGGCGGTACTCTACGTCACGCTGGGCATCCGCCATTTCACGGATACCGCGGCGCGCATCGCGGAAAAACTGCGCGCCGGGGAGATCGAGGCGGCTCGCCACGAACTGAGCCAATGGCACGGCACGGCGACCGAGGGCCTCGATGCCAACGCCCTGGCCCGTCTCACCATCGAGCAGTTGCTGTCTTGTGCGCACCGGCAGTTCTTCGGGGTGGCATTCTGGTTCGTGCTGCTGGGGCCCGCGGGTGCGGTGCTCTATCGCCTGGCACACGTGCTGTACCAGAAATGGGGGGTGCTGGATGTGCAGGAATTTGGGCGCTTCGGGCTGTTCGCCCAGGACGCTTTCCGCTGGCTGGACTGGTTGCCGGCGCGTCTAATCGCCTTGAGCTTCGCGGTGATGGGCAACTTCGAGGATGCCATTTATTGCTGGCGTGAGCAGGCTGCGGTCTGGGCCCAGCGCCTGCAGGGTATGGTGCTCGCTGCCGGCGCGGGTGCGTTGGGCGTGCGTTTGGGCGAGCCATTGGAATATCCGGGCCGGGTGGAAGTCCGGCCCGAGCTGGGGGTGGGGGCCAGCGCCGACCCCGAACACGTGGACAGTGCCGTGGGGTTGATCTGGCGCACCGTGGTGCTGTGGCTGGCAGTGTTGCTGTTGTGGACCTTGGCCGGGTACGCCGCCCGCTAAGGAACAGACGATGTATCAACCCGTGACCACCCTCGACCTGATGCGCCACGGCGAACCCGTGGGCGGTCGCAAGTATCGCGGCCAGACCGATGATCCCCTGAGCGAGAAAGGCTGGGCCCAGATGCGCGCGGCCATCGGCGAACAGCGACCGTGGCACCACATCGTCAGCTCGCCGCTCACCCGCTGCCGCGCCTTCGCCGAGGAGCTGGCACGCAAACAAGGACTGCCCCTCACGGTGGACGCCCGCCTGATGGAGGTGGGTTTCGGAGAGTGGGAAGGTCAGACGCCGGACCAGTTGCGTGCCCGCGATCCCGACATCATTGCCCGTTTTCGGCGTGATCCGGTCAACCAGCGCCCACCGGGCGCGGAGCCGCTGGAGGCTTTCCTGGCGCGGGTCGCCGCTGCCTGGGACGAATTGGTCGCCACCCATGCCGGCAAGCATCTGCTGGTGGTCTGCCACGCTGGGGTGATCCGGATGGCGCTTGCCCACGTGCTGGGCATTCCTCTCGCGCGCGCCTACCTTATCGACGTGCCTATAGCGGGCATCACGCGCATCACCATCGAGGGCAGCGGCCCGGACGCCCTTGCCCAGCTGCGTTTCCACGCCGGCTCCCTGTGAAGCCAGATTATCCCTTGGGACGCGGCAGGGGTGTGCCACGCGCGCCTGGGTTGCGCGAGACGGTCGCAGACCAGGCTGCACATCTGGCCGAGAAGTCGAGTGCGAGCCCGGCCGCATGGGGCGCCCGCACCCGCGTAGGCGCGGGCGGCATCCCAAAAAACCGTGATGAATGTCATGTGCCGTTTGGTTCATCCGGCACACGCCGGTCTAATGGATAATCCGGGTTGAACGCGCTCTGCCGCCTACTCCTGGCTAACCTGCTGCTTGCTGCGGCACTGGCGCTGCATGCCGAGACGCTGCAAATCGTCGATGACGCCGGCCGTGTCGTGCGGCTTGCGATTCCGGTGCAGCGCATCGTCACCCTGGCCCCCCATCTCGCGGAACTGGTGTTCGCCGCCGGCGCGGGGAATAGACTGGTGGGTGCATCGGCCCACAGCGACCATCCGCCCGCAGTCGCCAAGCTGCCCGTGGTGGGTGGACCGGGGCGGCTGGATCTGGAACGTATCCTGCTCCTGAAACCGGACCTGGTGCTAGCCTGGGGCTCGGGCGGCCAGCAGCTGGACGTGGCGCGCCTGACGGCGCTGGGCATTCCGGTGCTGGTGACCGAACCGCAGCGGCTGGAAGACATCGCGCGCCACATCGAACTCATCGGCCGGCTGGCCGGCACCGGCTACGAGGCGATGCGCGCGGCGTTCCAGGTGCGTGAGGCACTGCGCGGGTTGCAAAACCGTTACGCGGGGCGGGCCCCCGTGCGGGTGTTCTACGAGATCTGGCATACGCCGCTGATGACGGTGAATGGCCGGCACATCATCAGCGAGGCCATCACTCTTTGTGGGGGCCGCAATGTTTTTGCCGACCTTGCTCCCCTGACACCTACGGTGACCATGGAAGCCCTGCTTGCTGCCGACCCGGAAGTGATCGTGGTGAGTGGTGAGCGCGCGCAGCGCGACCGCTTGCTCGCCCAGTGGCGCGGGGCGTCCCGACCTGTCGCGGCCGCGCGGGGCCACATTTATTTCGCCGACGCCGATCTCATGCATCGGGCCACGCCGCGCATGATCGACGGCATCCGCCAGCTTTGCCAGGATCTGGAGCAGGCACGGCATTGAGGTTTGTGGGTTGTGCATATGCACGAAATGATGGTGCCTGGGGCGTTGTCACCCAGTTTTCACGTCGCGATAAGACACCTTCAGCGCCGCCGGCTCTTGTAGTAGTTGATGAGGCCGTTGGTGGAGCTGTCATGGCTGGCCACGGGTGCTGCGTCTTCCAGCTCCGGTTGGATTTTCTGGGCGAGTTGCTTGCCCAGTTCTACGCCCCACTGGTCGAAGGAATTGATGTTCCAGATCACGCCCTGCACGAATACTTTGTGTTCGTAGAGGGCAATTAGCTTGCCCAGGGTGGGTGGGTCGAGCTTCTGGAACAGGATGGAATTGGTGGGCCGGTTGCCCGGAAACACCTTGTGCGGCAGCAACTGTTTCAGCCGCCGACCGCGGATCCCCGCCGCTTCCAGTTCCGCGCGGGCCTCCTGTTCGGTTTTGCCGCGCATCAGCGCTTCGGTCTGGGCGAAAAAGTTGGACAGCAGAATCAGGTGATGCCGACCGATGGGATTGTGGCTTTCGATGGGCGCGAGAAAATCAGCCGGGACCAGACGCGTGCCATGGTGGATGAGTTGGTAGAAGGAGTGCTGCCCGTTTGTGCCAGGCTCACCCCACAGCACGGGACCGGTCGCGTAGTCCACCGTCTTGCGGTCGCGCCGCACCCGCTTGCCGTTGCTTTCCATGTCCAATTGTTGCAGATAGGCGGGGAAGCGGTGCAGGTATTGATCGTAGGGCAATACCGCATGGGTTTCCGCGCCGAAGAAATCCGTGTACCAGATGCCTAGCAGGCCCAGGATCACGGGTAGGTTTCGTTCCAGCGGCGCGGTACGGAAATGCTCGTCCATCTCGTGAGCGCCGGCGAGCATGGATTCGAAGGCGTCCATGCCGATGGTGAGGGCGATGGACAGCCCGATGGCCGACCAAAGGGAATAGCGCCCACCGACCCAGTCCCAGAACTCGAACATGTTGCGGGTGTCGATGCCGAACTTTTTCACTTCTTCGGCATTGGTGGACACCGCCACGAAGTGGCGTGCGATGGCTTTTTCGTTTTCGGCGGCGGTGAGCAGCCAGTCGCGCGCGGAGCGGGCGTTGGTGAGGGTCTCCTGGGTGGTGAAGGTCTTGGAGGAGACGATGAACAGAGTCGTCTCAGGATTGAGCACCTTGAGGGTTTCCGCCAAATGGGTGCCATCCACGTTGGAGACAAAGTGAGGCCGAAGGGGGCCCCACCACGGTTTGAGTGCCTCGGTGGCCATCACCGGCCCCAGATCGGAGCCACCGATACCGATGTTAACGATGTCGGTGATGGGTTTGCCGGTATAGCCGCGCCACGTGCCGCTGCGCACTTGATCGGAGAACTGGCGCATGTGGGCGAGTACCTGGTTCACCTTGAGCATGACGTCGCGCCCATCCACTAGGATGGGGCGGTTGCTACGGTTGCGCAACGCCACGTGCAACACGGCCCGCCCCTCGGTGAAGTTGATTTTTTCTCCGGCGAACATGCGCGCTACCTGTTCCATGACGCCTTCTTGCCGGGCCAGCTGGAACAACAGCCCCATGGTGCGTTCGGTGATGATGTTCTTGGAGTAATCGACCAGCAGGTCGCCCAGATGCAAGGAGAAGCGCGAAAAGCGCTCGGGATCACGCGCGAACAAATCGCGCATGTGTACGCTTGCCATTTCTTTGTGATGGGCCTTCAGCGCCCGCCAGGCGGGGCTACGCGTGAGCGCGCTCATGTCAACCCTCCCGCGCGAGGATGATGCCGGCCAGGGGCGGCAGCGTCAGTTCCAGCGACTGGGAAAAACCCATCCATGGCACGGGCTGCGCTGACAACCCATGGCCGTTGCCCAGATTGCTGCCGCCGTAGTAAAGAGAGTCGCTGTTGAAGATCTCGCCGTAATAACCGCCCTGGGGCACGCCGATGCGGTAGCGTTCGCGAGGCACCGGTGTGAAATTGAGCACGACCACCACCATATCGCCATTGCGCGCCCGCCGCAGGTAGCTTAAGGTGGACTGGTCCGCATCATGGCAATCGATCCACTGGAAGCCCTCGTGGAAGAAATCCAGCTCGTGCAAGGCGGGCAGGTCGCGATAGAGGCGGTTCAGATCCCGCAGGCAGGCCTGGATGCCCTGATGCCAGTGCACGTCCAGCAGCGACCAGTCGAGGCCATCACGCACGTTCCATTCCCGTCCGTGGCCGAATTCGTTGCCCATGAAGTTGAGCTTCTTGCCTGGGGTAGTGAGCTGGTAGGTGAATAGCAGACGCAGGTTAGCGAATTTCTGCCAGGCATCACCAGGCATCTTGTCCAGCAAGGAGCGTTTGCCGTGGACGACCTCGTCGTGAGAGAAGGGCAGCACGAAGTTTTCTGTGTAGGCGTAAAGCTGGCCGAAGGTGAGCTGGTCGTGGTGGTAGCGGCGATGCACGGGATCGTGGCCGAAATAGCTGAGGGTGTCATTCATCCAGCCCATGTTCCATTTCATGGAGAAGCCCAGGCCACCGAGATATACCGGACGCGACACCATGGGCCAGGCGGTGGATTCTTCGGCGAAGGTGAGTGCGCCGGGAAATTCGCCGTGGACCATGGTGTTCATTTCGCGTAGGAAATCGATCGCCTCCAGATTCTCGCGGCCTCCGAAGCGGTTGGGCAGCCACTCGCCCGGCTTGCGTGAATAATCGAGGTAGAGCATGGAGGCCACCGCATCCACGCGCAGTCCGTCCAGGTGGAATTCGGACAGCCAGTAGTGGGCCGAGGAGAGCAGGAAACTCTTCACCTCATGCCGGCCGTAGTTGAAGATGAGCGTGCCCCAGTCCTGGTGCACGCCCAGACGCGGATCTTCGTGTTCGTACAGGGCGGTGCCATCGAAGCGGGCCAGCGCCCAGGCGTCGCGGGGGAAGTGGGCCGGCACCCAATCCAAGATCACACCGATGCCGGCCTGGTGGCAATGATCGACGAAGGCACGCAAATCGTCCGGTGTGCCGTAGCGGGAGGTGGGGGCGAAATAACCGGTGGTCTGGTAACCCCAGGACTCGTCCAGGGGATGCTCCGAGATGGGCATCAACTCGATGTGGGTGAAGCCCATTTCCTTCACGTAGGGCACCAATTGCTCAGCCAGTTCCCGGTAATTGAGAAAGCCGCCGTCCTGCTTGCGCCGCCAGGAACCGGCGTGCACTTCGTAAATGTTCATGGGGGCGTGCAACCAGTCATGACGGGCGCGGGCTTCAAGCCAGGCGGCATCGCCCCAGCTGTGGCGGCTTTGCCCCACCACACGCGCCGCTGTGCCCGGGCGCAGTTCCATGGCGCGCGCATAAGGGTCGGTCTTGACGAACACCATGCCGGTGTCGCGATTACGGATCTCGAATTTGTAGAGCGCGCCGGCGGCCAGCCCCGGAATGAAGAGTTGCCACACCCCGCTTGCGCCCAACACGCGCATGGGATGCACGCGTCCATCCCAGCGGTTGAAATCGCCCACCACGCTTACCCGTTCCGCATTGGGGGCCCACACGGCGAAATTCACGCCCTCGATGCCCTGGATTTCCATCACGTGGGCGCCCAAAGTGCGCCAGGCTTGTAGCAGCCGGCCTTCGTTGAAAAGATAGAGATCCTGCTCGCCGATGGGGTTGGGCAGGGCATAGGGGTCGTAGCCTAGGCGGCTGCCTAAACCGTCCTCGAAGCGTAACCGGTAGGGCAGCGGCGGGCGTTCGTTCGACCGCCATTCGAAGATGCCGCGCTCGTCGCGCTTTTCCAGGGGCTGCCAGCCAGAATGTGTTTCGATCCACACCCGCTCGTCGTGGGGAGCGAACACACGCACCAGCCATTCCGAGCCCGTGTGATGCAAGCCCAGGTGGGCGAAGGGATCGTGCAGGCGGGCCTCGTGCAATGCGTCGTAAACCGGATTGACTTTGCTTGGGATGTCGTGTTTCATGTCTTGGAAAGTCCGTGTGGCTGAGCGCGGTACCCGCAAGCCCGGCGTCTTTGCATAAGAGGCGTCATGGAGACGTAAAGGGATTATAGACACAATGCTGCGCCGCCACGCAAACCCGGCAGGGCGAGCAGAAGCAATCATCGCGATCAGTGGAGTCAACGTCGTTTACCGGGTCATCAGCTGATTATGGACGCACTTCATGACCGACCGCAGCCGCGGCAAAAAGAATATCCCCGCTTCGTCAGTCTGCTCACCAAGAACACGGTGGCCCTTATCCTGGCTGGCGGACGCGGTAGCCGCCTTAAGCATCTTACCGATTGGCGCGCCAAACCCGCCGTGCCCTTTGGTGGCAAGTTCCGCATCATTGATTTTCCGCTCTCCAATTGCGTCAATTCGGGTATTCGCCGCATTGGCGTCATTACCCAGTACAAGGCCCATAGTCTGATCCAGCATCTGCAGCGGGGCTGGGGTTTTCTGCGCGGTGAATTCAACGAGTTCATCGACCTGCTGCCTGCGCAGCAGCGGATTCGCGAGGATGAGTGGTATAAGGGCACCGCAGACGCCGTGTTCCAGAACATGGATATCCTGCGCCATTACGGGCCCGAATTCGTGCTGATCCTAGCCGGGGACCACATCTACAAGATGGACTACGGCGAAATGCTGGCGGCGCATGCGGCCTCTGCTGCCGATGTCACGATCGCCTGTTTGGAAGTGCCCATCGAGGATGCCAAAGCCTTTGGCGTGGTGAGTGTGGACGAATACAACCGCATCACCGCCTTCGAGGAAAAGCCGGCCAATCCCACGCCGATGCCGAACGATCCCACCCGGGCATTTGCCAGTATGGGTATCTACGTTTTCAACGCCAAGTTCCTTTACGAGCAACTGATCCGCGATGCCGACGATGCCAAGTCTTCCCACGATTTTGGCAAGGACGTCATTCCCTATCTGGTGAGCCGTTACCGCGTGTTTGCCCATCGTTTCGCCGACAGTTGCGTTGGCGCACCAGGCGATGTGCCCTATTGGCGCGACGTGGGAACGGTGGATGCCTACTGGGAAGCCAACATGGAGTTGGCCAAGATCACGCCTGATCTCAACCTGTACGACGAGAAATGGCCGATCTGGACCTATCAAGAGCAGCTGCCACCCGCCAAGTTCGTATTCGACGATCCCGACCGGCGTGGCATGGCGGTAGATAGCATGGTTTCTGGTGGCTGCATCATCAGCGGTGCCACCGTGCGTTCATCGGTGTTGTTTTCCAGCGTGCGGGTGGATGCCTACAGCGAGATCACCGATTCCGTCATCCTGCCACGGGTGGACATCGGCAAGCACGTGCGCCTGCGTCGCGTGGTGGTGGACAAGAATTGCCGCATTCCCGATGGGCTGGAAGTGGGATTCGATCCGGAAAAGGATCGTCAGCGCTTCTATGTCACCGAACGGGGCATCACCCTGATCACCCCGGAGATGCTGGGGCAGTACATTCATCACGTGCGCTAGTCGCTTCGCGTCCGCCATTCACACATCATGGATCAACCGCGGCGCGTTCTTCACCTCATCCTTTGCTGGCACATGCACCAGCCGGATTACCGGCACCACGACAGCCGGGAATTCGTGCTGCCCTGGACCTATCTACACGCCACCAAGGACTACACGGACATGGCCTGGCATTTGGAGCAGAACCCGGGCATGCGCGCGGTGGTGAATTTCGTCCCCATTCTGTTGGAGCAGCTGGAAGATTACGCCGAGCAGTTTCGCAGCGGCACCATTCGCGATCCTCTACTGCGGCTGCTGGCGCGCGAAGATCTCTCGACCGCGACGCCCGCCGAGCGCGATCTCATTCTGGATCGGTGCTTCCGCTGCAACCACACGAGCATGATCGAGCCCTATCCGGCTTATCGCCAGCTAAGGGAGCTGTTCCGGCAGATCGAAAATCATGGTCGGCAGCATTTCGATTACCTCTCGCCTCAGTATCTGGCGGATCTGCTCACCTGGTATCACCTGAGCTGGATGGGGGAGACAGTGCGGCGCAGCACCGAGCTGGTGCCGCGTCTCATGAGCCAAGGCGCATTGTTCAGCCATACCGACCGTCTCCAGTTGTTCGAACTGATCGGAGACCTCATCGCCGGCGTCATTCCCCGTTACCGGCGGCTCGCCGAAGAGGGACGGATCGAACTATCTACCACGCCCTACTACCACCCCATCGCGCCCCTGCTCATGGATTTCAAGAGCGCGCGCGAAGCGTGGCCAGAGGCACTCTTGCCGGAATGCCCGGCTTATCCAGGTGGCACCGAGCGCTTGGCCTTCCACATCGACGCGGCGCGAGCGAGCCATCAGCGCCGCTTCGGTCGTGCGGCTTCAGGCATGTGGCCGGCGGAGGGCGCGATCTCCCAGGCGGTCGTGCTGCAACTCGCGCGCCATGGCGTAAGCTGGGCGGCCAGTGGCGAAGGCGTGCTGGTCAATAGCTTGCGCGCCACCGGCAAGCCTCTGCCCCAGAAGCGCGATTACATGTATCGCCCCTACCAGGTGCAGGATGAGACCGGCGAGCTCATCATCCGGTTATTCTTCCGTGACGACCGCTTGTCTGATCTGATCGGCTTCGAGTACGGCAAATGGTTCGCGCGCGATGCAGTAAACCATTTCGTCGCGGAGTTGGAACAGATCTACCATCAGACCGAGGCACACGAAAGTCCCGTGGTGAGCGTGATCCTGGATGGCGAAAACGCTTGGGAATACTACCCCTATAACGGCTATTACTTCCTGTCCGAATTGTACGCAGCACTGGCCGAGCACCCCTTCATTCGTCCCACCACGTTTTCCGACTATCTCGCCCAGTGCACGGCACAGTCCACTGGCGCAAGCTGCGCGGTGGCGGGGCAGCTGCCGCGTGTGGTGGCGGGAAGCTGGGTGTATGGCACGCTCTCCACCTGGATCGGCTCGCCAGAAAAAAATCGGGCCTGGGATCTAATGTGCAGCGCGAAAACCGGTTATGATCTCGTCATGGCGCGGGGTGGCCTGACGGAGGAGCGCCGCCAGGCCGCCGCCAGGCAGCTTGCCGATTGCGAGAGCTCGGACTGGTTCTGGTGGTTTGGCGATTACAATCCCGCTGCCAGCGTGGCGAGCTTCGACCGCCTGTTCCGCGACAAGCTCGCAAATCTGTATCGCTTGCTCGATCTGCCGGTGCCTGCCGCGCTGGATCACCCCATCAGCGCCGGTCACGCCGGCGGCGCGCCGGGCGTGGAAGCGGGTGGCACCATGCGCCGCGGCAGCTGAAGCGCCGCCGTTTGTTCGCCATTTCACAAAGGTTTGTTGCATGACCGAGACCGTCGCCCTGCTGTTCGGTGTCCACGCCCATCAACCGGTCGGTAATTTCCCCCAGGTGCTGGAGGATGCGCACCGCCGCTGCTACCGACCCTTCCTCCACACGCTCCACCGTTTTCCGGAATTCCGTTTCGCCGCGCACTTCTCTGGCTGGCTGCTCGACTATCTGCTGGAAAAATTTCCGGAAGACATGCGGCTGTTACAGGAAATGGTGGCGCGCGGTCAGGTGGAGCTGTTCGGGGCAGGCGAGACGGAGCCTGTGCTGGCGGTGATTCCGGCGTCAGACCGCGTGGGCCAGATTCGCACCCTGTCCGACAAGCTGGAACGGCGCTTTGGTGCCAGACCGCGCGGCGCCTGGCTCACGGAACGGGTTTGGGAGGCCACCGTGGTGCCGGCGCTGGCGGACGCCGGCATCGAATATGTCACCGTCGACGATTACCACTTCCTGTGCACCGGGCGCCGACTCGACGAGCTCACGGGCTATTTCACCACCGAGGAGGATGGGCGGCGGCTCGACCTGTTTCCCATTTCCGAGGCGCTGCGCTATCGCCTGCCTTTCGCGCCGGCGCAGGAGGCCGTGCGCTACATCGAGGGGCTGGTGCAGGGCGGGAACGTGCAACCGGCCGCCATCTATTTCGATGACATCGAAAAATTCGGCATCTGGCCGGAAACCTACGAGTGGGTGTATGAGCGCGGCTGGCTCACCGACTTCATCCAGGGCGTGCTCGCCTCTCCAGTCATCAGGCCGATGCGCTTCGACGAATACCGAAACAGCCAGCGCACGCGCGGTGTGATCTATGTGCCTACCACTTCCTACAGCGAGATGAACGAATGGACGCTGCCTGCCGAGGCAGCCAGTCGCTACGCCGAGCTGGTGGAGCGCGCCAAAAGGGAGGGACGTTTCGAGGGCGACAAGCCTTTTCTGCGTGGGGGTATCTGGAAAAATTTCTTCAGCCGCTATCCGGAGTCAAACTGGATGCACAAGCGCATGCTGGAGTTGTCGCGCCGTTTGCACGCGCTGCCGGGTCGGCACGAGCCAATGCGTCATCTGCTCTACCAGGCGCAAGCCAACGACGCCTATTGGCATGGCCTGTTTGGTGGCCTCTACTTGCCCCATTTGCGGCGTGCGGTGTATCACGCCATCGTGCGGCTGGAGGCGCTGCTCGATCAGGCGGCGCCGCGTCCCTCGCCCGAGGTGAAAGACCTTGACCTGGACGGCGTGGATGAGCTCTTCCTCCACAACACCACCCTGCAGGCGGTGGTGAAGTTGGATCAAAGCGCCAGTGTGTGCGAGCTGGATGCCTATGTGCTCGGGCACAATTTCGGCGACACGCTGGCGCGGCAGGTGGAGCATTACTATCGCAAGGTGCGAGCCGGGAACAGCGTGCATGCGCCGCACGTGGGCGAGGGCATTGCCTCGGCTCACGACCGAGTGAGCTTCAAGCATGAGATCCATGCCGAGGATCTCAGGCCGGATGCGCATCCGCGTACCTCGTTTCGCGATAGCTGGTGCGGCGAGACCGAGCCGCAGCCCCTGGTCTACCGGCAAGCAAAGGGCGGTGGCCCGGTGTTCGAGGCCGTTGATGGATTCATCCAAGTGCGCAAAACCTATGCCCTGAGTGACAACCGCCTGGAGGTGGAATATGTCTTTGGCGGCGCCCCGCGAGGGACCTTTACCACCGAGCTCAATCTCGCCATGCCCAGCTGCGACGGCCCGGCGGGGCGCTACCTACTGGCCGGGCACATTCCCGGCGGCTTCGGCGAGCCGCTGCTGGAACAAACGCTTGAGGAAATCGAACTGGTGGATGACGTGCTGGGAGGCAGCCTGGTGCTGCGTGTCACGCGGCCGGCACGGCTCGAAGCCCGGCCTCACCATACGGTGTCCCAAAGCGAAGCG
This sequence comes from Thiobacter sp. AK1, assembly GCF_039822265.1. Classification (NCBI taxonomy): domain Bacteria; kingdom Pseudomonadati; phylum Pseudomonadota; class Betaproteobacteria; order Burkholderiales; family Thiobacteraceae; genus Thiobacter; species Thiobacter aerophilus. The sequence continues at coordinate 55,490 of NZ_JBAJEX010000011.1, read as the reverse complement.
GGCTTCGAGAAGATCATGCAGGCGGTGACCCTGCGTCTTGCCTGGCCGGTTGCTTCGGCGGGGGAGCGGCTGGTCGTCTCCCTCGAGGTGCGGCGCCAGGGACAGGTGTCGGCCACATGATGGGAAGCCTTGCGACGGGTCGCGCATGGATCGGCCTGGCGGGATCGGTTAGACTATCCAGAGTGACAAAAGTGGGTGGCAGGCTGCGTAAGTGACGTCAGTCCCAGGAAAGCGGGAATCCAGCGTATTGCGTGACCAATTTGCTGGTTCACCGGTTTCGCGGGATGGCGCAGAGATGTCAGGCATTTACGCAATGCTCGCTAGCCTTCTCGGCGTGGCGCCAGGGCGCATCGCGCGGCGCTTTCCGCCGGCGGTTCCTGCTGGGCGAGGTGGCCCACGCGCAAGCCGTCTCATGTGCCTATTGAGCATTACGTAAATAGGTGACACCTTTGTGTCGTCCCCGCGCAAGCGGGGACCCAGGAACATGGCGAGGAATGCCCTGGATTCCCGCTTTCGCGGGAATGACGTTTGACTTACGCAGCCTGTCAACGACTTACGTAACGCTCAATAGCTAACGCTTCCGTATCGATCGAGGAAATTCCGTGTCCGAACCCGTGGTCAGCAAGAACAAGGCGGTGTACATCACCTATTCCATCCTCACCGATGGCGGCGAGGTCTATGAACAGTCCGATCTGCCCATCGGCTATGTACATGGTGCCGACAGCGGCCTGTTCGAGGCGGTGGAAGAGGCGCTGGCAGGCGCGCACGTCGGCGACCGGCGCGAGGTGACACTCACACCGGAGGAGGCCTTTGGCCCCCACGATCCGCGTCTGACCTACACCGACGACATCGAGAACGTTCCACCCGAATACCGTCGCCTCGGCGCCGAAGTGGAATTCGAGAACGAAAAAGGGGAGAGCCTCACCTTCCGTGTTACCCGCATGGAAAATGGCAAGCTCACCATCGATGCCAACCATCCTTTGGCGGGCAAGACCGTGAACTTCGTGGTGAACGTGGTGGCGATCCGCGATGCCACGCCTGAGGAAATCGCGCAGGGCCGCCCCTTCGACGGCACGCCGCCGACCCTGCACTGAAGCAGAGGGCGCTACTTCAGGCCGCGCTCCTTATGCAGGCGCTTAAGGCGCCCTAAATGCGCATTGAGCTGGGTGATGATCTCGGATGCCGCATGGATGATCTGGCTGGCGGTGAAACCCGCGCGAATCATTTCCTTGAAGAAGGACTTGGCCAGCATTTTGGCGAGCTGATTGGGGTTCGCGCCCAGCGCAGCCACCGCGCTGCCCACCTGGGCCTCTGCTTCCCGCACCAGCGCCATCTGGGCGAAACGGGAATTGAGCACGCCCTGCAGCTGCACGACCTGGATGGATTTGCCGATGAACAGGGCCACCACTTCCAGCAGGTTGAGATCGTCCAGATTGAACGGGCGCGGAGCCTGTGGGTCGCTGACGTTGATCACCCCAATGATCTGTCCGTCGATGACGATGGGCGCGCTGATCAGACTGCGTCCCCCTTCGGTGAGACGACGTGCCACATTAACGAACTCGGAGCGGGCAATGTCCTCCACCAAAAGCGGTGTGCCACGCGCCAGGACGTGGCCGGCGACGCCTTCCCCGGCGCGTGTGGTCTCATGGAAGGCCGCTTCCGGCAGTTCACCGTGACTGGCGAACACACGCAGGCGCACGTCCCGTTCCTCGTGTTCGTCCAGGAGCATGATGGAACAGCGCTGCGCATTGAGAATGCGCGCCGCCATCATCGCCATTCGTTGCAGGCTGTCCTGCAGCCCGCTGGTGGTATCCAGCACGCGGCTCAAGTCCTTTAGCCGCAGCAACCTGACTTCGGCATCGCCCATCATCACCCCCACACCAGGCACCGAGCCCAGTATAGGTAATAGCGGCGCGCCTGCCGCTCAGTTGAGGGCGCTCGCCAATAGCCGCCGGTACTTGGACACCAGCTCTCCGCCCCCCAGAAGATTGAAAACCGAGATCATGGTCTTGCGACCGACGTCATCCTGGAAGTGGCGGTCGCGACGGACGATTTCCAGCAGCTGTTCCAGCGCGGGTTCGTAGCGCCCCTGGGCGATGTAGAGATTGGCGAGTTGCAAGCGTGCTTCCAGATCGTTCTCATTGGCCGTGATGCGCGACGCGAGGGTTGCCTCGTCCGGCAGATCCTTGGCCTTCTCGGCGAACTCGATGCGTGCGAGGAGCTCCTGCACCCGCGGCTGAAGCGCCGTCTGGGGGGACAGGCTGGAAAGCAGGCGCTTGGCTTCCGCCATCTCGCCCAGGTCCACCATGATGGCGGCGGTGTCGATGCGGATCTTTTCGTTGTGGGGGTCGAGCTTGGAGGCCTCTCCCAGAAGCTTGAGCGCTTGCGCCGCATCGCCGCTGGCATAGACCTCCTGCGCCCGCTGGCGCAGTGCCTCGCCCGGCGAGGGAATCAGGGCATCGATGAAGGCACGCACCTGGGACTCGGGCAGCGCCCCTGAAAACTCATCGACCATTTCGCCGTTCAAGAAGGCTTTCACCGTGGGCACGCCGCGTATGCCGAACTGGGCGGCGAGCTCCGGGTTGGCATCGGTCTCCACCTTGGCCAGGATGAAGCGGCCTTGGTATTCCTCTGCGAGCTTTTCCAGAATGGGCTTGAGCACGCGGCACGGCCCGCACCACGTGGCCCAAAAATCCACTAGTACGGGCACGTTCTTCGGCGCATCCAGCACGACCTGCTTGAAGTTGGTAGCGGTGACGTCGAAAGAATGGCTTGCCATGATGTTCTCCCCAGTCGATCCTTGCTATGTGGTGTCGGCCCGGGTGAGTTTCAACCATCAGATACGGCGCGCGAGCACGGCGGCCAGGCCGGTGTAGGCGCGCGGCTCGAGGGCCAGCAGACGTGCCTTTTCCGGCTCGGGGATGGGCAGTTGCCGAATGAAGGCGGCCAGTGTCTCGCGGGTGATGCCATGTTTGCCCCGCGTCAGCTCCTTGAGCTGCTCGTAAGGATTGGGCACGCCATAGCGGCGCATCACGGTCTGGATGGGCTCGGCCAGTACCTCCCAGTTGGCATCGAGATCCTCATCGAGGCGCTGCGGGTTGACTTCCAGCTTGTTCAGGCCGCGCAGACAGGACTCGAAACCCAGTAGGGCATAGCCCAGCGCCACGCCCATGTTGCGCAGCACGGTGGAGTCCGTGAGATCCCGCTGCCAGCGCGACACGGGGAGCTTCTCCGCGAGATGGCGCAATAGCGCATTGGCCACGCCGAGGTTGCCTTCGGAGTTTTCGAAATCGATGGGGTTGACCTTGTGGGGCATGGTGCTGGAGCCCACCTCGCCGGCCTTCACCTTCTGACGGAAATAGCCCAGGGCAATGTAGCCCCATACGTCACGGTCGAGGTCGATCAGGATGGTATCGACCCGCGCCAGCGCATCGAATAGCTCCGCCATGTAATCATGGGGCTCGATCTGGATGGTGTAGGGGTTGAACTGTAGGCCCAGTTTCTCCACGAAGCGGCGCGCGAAGTTTTCCCAGTTGAAATCTGGATACGCGGCTAGGTGGGCGTTGTAATTGCCCACCGCCCCGTTCATCTTGCCGAGCACTGCTACCGCCACTAGGCGGTCACGGGCGGCCCGCAGCCGGTAGACCACATTGGCGAACTCCTTACCCACCGTGGTGGGTGACGCGGGTTGGCCGTGGGTATGGGCCAGCATCGGGAAATCGGCCCAGGCATGAGCCAGCTCGCCAAGTTTCTCCAGGAGCCGGTCGAGGGCCGGCAATAGCACTTGGTCGCGCCCGGCCTTCAGCATGAGCCCATGGGCGAGATTGTTGATGTCTTCGGAGGTGCAGGCGAAGTGGATAAATTCCGCTACCCGCATGACCTCCGGATTACCGGCGAGCCGCTGTTTCAGGAAATATTCGATGGCCTTGACGTCGTGGTTGGTGATGGCCTCGATATCCTTCACCGCTTGCGCATCCGCCTCACTGAAGTTGGTCGCCAGTAAATCAAGCTCGGCGATCGTGGCCGGCGAAAAGGGGGGCACTTCGGTAAGCGCAGGTTCGGCCGCCAACGCCTTGAGCCACTCGATTTCCACCCGCACCCGGTGCTTCATCAGCCCGAATTCAGAGAACAAGGCGCGCAGGCCCCCCATGCGCGAAGCATAGCGGCCATCGAGGGGAGAAAGAGCAGTGAGAGCAGACAGTTCCATGGCGGCCTATCGAGGGGTGTATCAGCAATGGGCAAACGACGCCTGGCACCAGTCGGGGCGCCGACGCAAAAACTCTTATTCTACCCGATTGGGTTCGGGCGTCTGGGCACTCTTGCCGGTGATCTGCACCCGCACGTAGCCCAACGCCAGGTAATCGGCCACTTGCGCCGGACCTGCGGCCGACACGGTCACATAGTCGGGAAACGCTTCCGCTCCCACGCCACGCCAACCTGCATAGGTCTCGCACACGTGCACCGGGATACCCTCCTCCCGAACCAGGTGCGTGATACCTGCGTGCACGGTGGGCGCTAAAGCCTGCGCTTCGGCCGCGAGGGCGAACATCTCCTGCCCATGGCTTACCACGGCCAGGGCGAGTTCTGGGAAACGTGCCCGCAGTCGGCGCGCGTAGTCGCTCACCTGCGGCACGACCCAGACGAGCGCCTGCGGATCGCCCGTGACGATCTCGAACACCACCCCTGGTGGTGGCTGGTCTGACGCGAGTAGGCGCGCCACCGCCGGATGATCATCGGCCGCGGCAGTGGCGGCGATCCACCACGCCGTTGCCAACAAAAATGTCCTGAACATGAAGTCCTCCATTGGAACCATGATGCGGCAGTGCTGCTTGCGCGCGGGAATCCGCGCCTAGCCGACGTTGGAGAAGGTGTTCGGCGGTGTGTTCCCGAGGAGGTCTCAAGGTGCGAGGAGAGCGGGCGGTCGAGGGGTTGGCGCGCTCTCCCGTGGCCGTCACGGGCTACAATGGGCCATGTGCCCGCTCGACCGACTCCTCGCCGAAATCCGTGCCTGCCGCGTGTGTGAGCGCGCTCTGCCGCTGGGTCCGAAGCCGGTGTTGCGGGTGTCGCAGACGGCGCGGTTGTTGATCGTGGGCCAGGCGCCGGGGCGGCGGGTGCATGAGAGTGGCATTCCATGGAATGATCCTTCCGGCGATCGGCTGCGCGCGTGGCTGGGTATGGACCGCGAGCGCTTTTATGATAGCCGCCACATCGCCATCGTGCCGGCGGGTTTGTGCTATCCCGGCAGCGGGCCGCGCGGGGATGCGCCGCCACGACCAGAATGTGCGCCCCTGTGGCATCCGCGCCTGCTTGCCTTCATGCCGCACATCCGGCTCACGTTGCTGGTGGGACAGTATGCCCAGGCCTATTATCTCGGCGCGCGGCGCAAGGCGACGCTGCGTGAGACGGTAGCAGCCTGTCACGAGTATTTGCCGGCCTATTTCCCGTTGCCCCATCCCAGTCCGCGCAACCAACTCTGGCTCAAGCAAAATCCCTGGTTCGCGGCGCATGTGCTGCCCCTTTTGCGGGAGCGGGTCGCTGCGGTGCTGGGGTGAACTTCTCCTGGATCCTGCTGGCGGGGCTGGATGGCATCGGGCGTTTTTCGCAACGTGCGCGTAACGCCATGCACGCGATCTTGAGCTTTCGCGCGCGGCGCAAGTTGGCGTGACACAAGCGGACCATTGGAGCGCGATGCTATAATCCAGCGCATTTTGTCAGCATACAAAGCCATACCCATGCTCGAAGCCTATCGTGCCCACGTCGCGGAGCGCGCGGCCCAGGGGCTGCCGCCGCTTCCCCTCAACGCCGAACAGGTCGCCGCCCTGGTGGAGCTGATCAAGCATCCCCCCACCGGCGAAGAGGATTTTCTCCTCGATCTATTGGAAAACCGCGTGCCGCCCGGCGTGGACCAGGCGGCTTACGTGAAGGCGGCTTTCCTCGCCGACGTGGCCCGGGGCAAGGCGCACACACCACTCATCTGCCGCCAGCATGCGGTGCAGATTCTGGGCACCATGTTGGGAGGCTACAACGTGGCCCCGCTCATCGAGCTCATGGATGACGCAACCCTGGCGCCGGATGCGGTGCAGGCCCTGTCCCACACCATTTTGCTGTTCGATGCCTTCCACGACGTGGTGGACAAGTTCAAGGCAGGCAATCCCCACGCGCGGGCGCTGCTGGAGTCGTGGGCCGAGGCGGAGTGGTTCACCGGCCGCGCGCCATTGCCCGAGTCCATCCCTTGTGTGGTGTTCAAGGTGCCGGGGGAAACCAATACTGACGATCTTTCTCCCGCCCAGGAGGCGTGGTCGCGTCCGGACATTCCCCAGCACGCCAAGGCGATGCTCATCAACAAGATGCCGGATGCGCTGGCGGTGATCGCTGAGCTCAAGAAGAAGGGGCTGCCCCTTGCTTTCGTGGGAGACGTGGTGGGCACCGGCTCCTCGCGCAAGTCGGCGATCAACTCTGTGCAGTGGCACATGGGGCAGGACATTCCCCATCTGCCCAACAAGCGCACCGGTGGCATCGTGCTGGGCGGCAAGATCGCGCCCATTTTCTTCAACACCGCCGAGGATTCTGGGGCCCTGCCCATCCAGTGCGATGTCAGCCGCATGGCGATGGGGCAGGTGATCACCATCCATCCTTACCGGGGGGAGATCACGGACGAGGCCGGGCAGGTCATCGCGAGCTTCCGTCTGGAACCGCTTACCCTACCCGATGAGATCCGCGCTGCTGGGCGCATCCCGCTCATCATCGGCCGGGGCCTGACCAACAAGGCACGCGAGGCACTGGGGCTTAGACCCTCCGATGTGTTCATCAAACCGATGGCACCGAAGGACACGGGGAAGGGCTTTACCCTCGCGCAGAAGATCGTAGGCCGCGCTTGTGGCGTGGCGGGTATCCGCCCCGGCACCTACTGCGAACCGAAGATGACTACCGTCGGCTCCCAGGACACCACTGGCGCCATGACCCGCGACGAGCTCAAGGAGCTTGCCTGCCTGGGCTTCTCCGCCGATCTGGTGATGCAAAGCTTTTGCCATACCGCGGCCTATCCCAAGCCGGTGGACATCAAGTTGCAGCACGAGTTGCCGGAATTCATTTCCTCGCGTGGCGGCGTTTCCCTGAAACCGGGGGATGGCGTCATCCACTCTTGGCTCAATCGGATGCTACTGCCGGATACGGTGGGTACTGGTGGGGATTCCCATACCCGCTTCCCCATCGGCATCAGTTTCCCCGCGGGCTCCGGCCTGGTGGCCTTCGCCGCTGCCATGGGGGTGATGCCGCTGGACATGCCCGAATCGGTCCTAGTGCGTTTCAAGGGAACGATGCAACCGGGCATCACCCTGCGCGATCTGGTGAATGCCATTCCCTATGCCGCCATTCAGCAGGGCGTGCTCACCGTGGGCAAGCAGGGCAAGAAGAATGTGTTCAATGGCCGTATCCTGGAAATCGAGGGACTGCCGGACCTCAAGGTGGAGCAGGCCTTCGAATTCGCTGATGCTTCCGCCGAGCGTTCCGCCAATGGCTGCACGGTGCGCCTCAACAAAGAACCCGTGATCGAGTTCCTCAACTCCAACATCGTGTTGCTGGAGCATCTCATCGAGCGGGGTTACCAGGACGCACGCACCTTGCAGCGGCGTATCGATGCCATGCGTGCCTGGCTCGACAAACCGGAGCTGCTCGAGCCTGATGCCGATGCCGAGTATGCCTACGTGCTGGAGATCGACCTTGACGAGATCAAGGAGCCCCTGGTGGCCTGTCCCAACGATCCGGACGACATCAAACCCCTCTCTGCCGTGGCGGGCGACAAGATCGACGAGGTCTTTATTGGGAGTTGCATGACCAACATCGGCCACTACCGCGCTGCCGGTCGTGTGCTAGAGGATGCGGGCCTCATTCCTCCCCGCCTGTGGATCGCGCCGCCCACGCGCATGGACGAGGCGCAGCTGCGGGAAGAGGGTGTATACGCGATCTTTGGCCGCGTCGGCGCGCGTACCGAAATGCCTGGCTGCTCTCTGTGCATGGGCAACCAGGCACGGGTGGCGGACAATGCCACCGTGTTCTCCACCAGTACCCGCAACTTCGACAATCGCATGGGCAAGGGCGCGCGCGTCTATTTGGGTTCGGCTGAATTGGCTGCGGTGTGCGCGCGGCTGGGACGCATTCCCAGCGTGGAGGAATATTTGGCGGTGGTGCAGCAGAAAATCGCGCCGCTGGCGGAGAACATCTACCGTTACCTGAATTTCCACCAGATGGAGCAATACCTGAGACCAGGGAAGGTCATCCCGTTGGTGCAGGCATAGACGTTTCCAACGCAAAGGCCGCAAAGATCGCAAAGGTGTTGATGATCTGCTTTGCGTCCTTTGCGTTTTTGCGTTTCCCCTGATTTCGATGGACAGACTATGAAACTGATCGGCTCTCTCACCAGCCCCTTCGTGCGCAAGGTACGCATCGTGGCCATGGAAAAACACATCGAACTCGAGTTCGTAGTCGATGTGCCGTGGACACCGGATACCAAGGTGCCGGATGCCAACCCACTGGGCAAGGTGCCGGTCCTGGTGATGGACGATGGCACGGCTCTCTACGACTCGCGCGTCATCGCTGAGTACCTGGATACGGTGACACCGGTCTCGCGCCTGATTCCGGAGGGCAACCGACAACGCATCGCGGTCAAGAAGTGGGAGGCGCTTGCGGACGGCATTGCCGATGCCGCTGCGCTCATTTACCTCGAGCGCACCCGGCGCGCACCGGAATGCCAGAGCCATGACTGGATCGTGCGGCAGGAGCAGAAGGTGTTCCGCGGCCTAAAGACCATGTCCGAGGAACTGGGTGAGAAGAAATTCTGCACCGGCGAAACCATGAACCTTGCCGACATTGCCGTCGGCTGCTGCCTTGGCTATCTGGATTTCCGCTTCCCGGAGATCCGCTGGCGCGAGGCCCATCTCAACCTCGCTAGGCTCGCGGAAAAACTGTTCGCCATGGAGCCCTTCCAGGTGACGGTGCCCGTGGCTTGACCTGCATGTCAGCCCATCTGTCGAGCAGGCAGATCATCCTTGCCGGCTTTGCCGGTGTTGCCGTTTTCACGCTCGTCATGCTGGGCCTGGGCTTGACCCGCCTGGCCGAGGTCAATGCCCAGATGGACGAACTGGCCAATCGCACCTTCCGCTGCGCCGAGGCCGTGTACACCATGCGCATGGTGGCGCGTGACCGTCTTGCCAGTCTGCAGGGCATGTTTTTCCTGCGCGATCACTTCGAGCGGGATGAGGAACGGCTGCGCTACAGCCGCATGGCACTCACCTTCATCCAGGCGGGCGAGACCTTGCTCGGTCTGGCGCCCGGTCGGGACCAGCGCCAAGCTTGGGAACAGGCGCGCGCGCTCATTGCCGAGGACGAGAAACTGCATGAGCAAGCGCTCGATGCCATGATGGCAGAGCGCCCGCAGGAGGCCGCCTACCTCATCCGCCGGCACATTCGCCCCCTGGAGGCGCGCCTGACGGACACGCTCGATGGCATGCTCGAGATCGAGCGCGCAAAAACCCAGCGCTTGCTGGCCGATGCCAACCGGCGCTATCTGCCGTGGGGTGAACACCTGCTGCGTGTGGGCATGAGTGCGGGAGTGGTGGCCATCGACCCGACCCTCACCGCCAGCGAGCTCGTGCATCGGGCCGACCGCGCTTGCTATCAGGCCAAGGCAAGGCGGCGTGTGGCCGGCATGGCAACGCCATGAGTATGGCAGCGGAAGCACCTTCGCCGTGGGTGATGCGCTGGGCACGGGGTCTGCCGCGGCAGGCGCGCGTGTTGGATCTCGCCGCCGGTAGCGGGCGCCATGCGCGCTGGTTGGCGGCCCAAGGTTTCGCCGTGGAGGCGGTGGATCGCGATGCCAGCGCGCTGGCGCCCTTGGCGCAGGTGCCTGGGATCACGCCGCGCTGCGCGGATCTGGAGCAGGCACCATGGCCCTATGCTGAGCGCAGCTTCGATGCCATCGTCGTCAGCCGTTATCTTCACCGGCCGCTCTTTCCCCTGATCGAGGCGGCGCTCGCGCCCGGCGGGCTCCTCATCTATGAAACCTTTATGGTGGGCAACGAGGCCTTCGGGCGTCCCAGCAATCCGGCCTTCCTGCTTGGGCGCAATGAGCTCATGCAAGCCTTTCCCGCTTTGTCCGTGCTGGCCTTTGCCCAGGGTTACACGGCCATCCCGCGCCCAGCGATGATACAGCGCCTCAGCGCACGTCGTTAGCCACCGGCAGGGCGCGCAAGGGTACGACTGGCCGCGGCCTCTCCACGCCGAAGGGAGAATAGCGGTAGAGCAGACTGTCGTAGCGCAGGTAGCGGCGGTGCCACCACACCACCGCACCTCGCGCATCCGCCTGATGCTGCCAGCGGGTGCATATCAGATGCGGCCCGCGTTCCATGGGCAGCACCACCTGGTGCAGCGCACAGACCTTGTGTTGGGGTTGGGCGCGGAAGTGGCGGCAATTCCAGCACTCGGGCTCCGGGTTCAGCGCCATGGCCGACTCACTGGATGATGCCACCTCCCAGGCAGACATCGTCTTCGTACAGCACCACCGACTGCCCGGGTGTCACCGCCCATTGGGGCATGTCGAAGCGAAGCGCCATGTGATTGTCCGCCAGGCGCTCGATGTGACAGGCGGCGTCGGTCTGACGGTAGCGAGTCTTGGCTGCGTACCGTCGCCTTGGATCGGGCGGGGTGCCAGCGATCCATGACAGATCCCCGGCTTCGAGGCGATCCTTGAAGAGCAGGGGATGATCGTGGCCTTGGACCACGATCAGCACATTGCGGGCGAGATCCTTGCCCGCCACATACCACGGCGCGCCAGGCCCTCCAATACCCAGGCCCTGACGCTGGCCGATGGTGTAGTACATGAGCCCGTCGTGGCGGCCTACGTAGCGGCCATCCGGCGTTTCCATATCACCTGGCTGCCTGGGCAGATAGCGTGATAGGAACTCGCGGAAATCCCGCTCGCCGATGAAGCAGATGCCGGTGCTGTCTTTCTTGGCATGGGTCGGCAGCCCCGCCTCTCGAGCGATGGCGCGCACTTCGCTTTTGAGCAGCCCCCCGAGGGGAAACAGCGTGCGCGCGAGCTGCGCCTGATTCAGGCGATAGAGGAAATAGGTCTGGTCCTTGCCACTATCCCGCGCCTTGACCAGCTCATGGACGCCGTTGCGTTCCCGCACCAGCGCGTAGTGGCCCGTGGCGATGCGATCTGCGCCCAGACTCAGGGCATGTTCCAGAAAGGCCTTGAACTTGATTTCCGAGTTGCACAGCACGTCTGGGTTGGGCGTGCGTCCCGCCTGATATTCGCGCAGGAAATAATTGAACACCCGTTCCTTGTACTCGCGCGCGAAATTTACCGCCTCGACTTCGATGCCGATGACTTCGGCCACGGCCAGCACGTCAAGGAAATCCTGGCGCGCTGGGCATTCCTCGTCGTCTTCCCAGTTGCGCATGAACAGCCCCACTACCTCGTAGCCTTGCCGCTTGAGGAGCCAGGCCGCGACGGAGGAATCCACGCCCCCCGACATGCCCACCACGACACGCTCAGCCATGGGGCTGCGCCCCCTTCTTCCATTCCTGGAGGGTGAATACCGCCGCCGGCTCGCCGTTGTCGAAGAACCAGGAATCCACCACATACTCTGCGCCGCTGGCACGCTCGCGGATATGGGCCGCCCAGTGCACGTCGAGCAACCAGGGTGCCCGTTCCACCGGCTCCAGCACCTGGTGGAAGCGCAGCAAGCCGCGTCGTTCCAGCAGGCGCAGGTAGGCGGTGGTGTTGTGGGAATGGTCGATGCAGTCCATGCGTCCTTCCACGCCATCATCGGCGAGATTGCCGCCCCGGTCGTTGCGCGTGGGAGTCTGCTGGCCGGCAATGCGTTCCATGAGGCCGATGGCGAGCGCAATCGCGCTCCTTTCCAGAGCGGGCGTGTCTGCGCCTTCGAACAGGTCGGCGATGCAGAGCAGATCATTGACGTCGAATACCACCACCGCGCGGGTTTGACAGCCCCAGTTGTAGCAGATCTCCACCTGCTCATCGGCATGTGCGGCAGCCGACAGCAGGGCGAGCAGGAGAAGACACCACAGCCGCATGTTCAGGCGAAGTGGGTGAGGAGTTCCAGAGGATAGCGTCGGCCCGCCAGGTAATCCGCCACGCAGCGCGCCACCAGTGGACTGCGATGACGCGCCGCCTCCGCCATGAGTTCTGTCGGCGTGAGCCACAACGGGCGCTGGATGCCTGTATCCAGCGGGCGCTCCGGGTGGAAGCCGGTGATATGGCCGGCGAAGGCGAAGCGCAGGTAGGTGACTTCCTTCCGAGGATGGGGCCAACGGTAGATGCCCACCAGGGCGCTGGGCTGGAAATCGTAACCGGTTTCCTCCAGGGTTTCGCGCACGACTCCCTGGATTAGGCTTTCATCCTGCTCCCAGTGGCCTGCCGGCTGGTTGAGCACCAACTGGCCGCCCGCTTCCTCTTCCACCAGCAGGAAACGGCCATCCTGCTCCACCACGGCCGCCACGGTGACATGGGGTTTCCAGATCATGATGCTCACGCGAGTTTGGGAAAGAGTTCCATCAGACCACGGGCAATGGTCTCCACCGCCATGGCGGCAAGTACCAGGCCCATTAGCCGCGTGACGATGTTGAGGCCGGTGCGCCCCAGGCGCCGGGCGATGCGGCTGCCCAGGAGGAACACGGCCCACACCACTAGGGTGACCGCAAGGATAGGCAAAAGCAGCATGATGTGGCCCAGGAAATCGCCCTGGCGGAACTGATGGGCGGCGATGATCACACTGGAGATAGCACCCGGTCCGGCCAGAAGCGGCACGCCGAGGGGCACTACACCCACCGCCTGGCGATCGATCACTTCCACCGCTTCCTCCGGTGTCTGCCGAATTGGACTCTCCTTGGCCTGTAACATGGAAATGGCCAACAGCAAGATCAGGATGCCGCCTCCAACCATGAAGGAGCCGATGCTTACGTTGAAGAAATCCAGCAGCCGGTCGCCAGTGAAGGCCGCCAGGGTGAGCACGCAGAACACCGTGAGGGCGACGGTGCGCGCGGTGCGGGCCCGCTCCCGCGGTCGCCAGCCCTGGGTAGCGCCGATGAACACCGGAATGCCACCGAAAGGATTGACGATCGCCAGCAAGGCTACGGTGATCTTGAAGAGTTGTTGCCACTCGTGCATGGGGAATCCGCGCGTAAGACGCTATTCTACCCGTCGCCGCGACCGGAAAGGCGGCGGCAGCTCGCGCCACTGGCCCGGGGCGAGGCCCGCCAGCGTCCACTTGCCGATCGACCAGCGGACGAGGCGCAGTGTGGGATGGCCCACGGCCGCGGTCATGCGTCGCACCTGACGGTTCTTGCCCTCGCGTAGGGTGATGGCGAGCCAGCTTACGGGAATGTACCGGCGCTGGCGGATGGGCGGATCCCGTGGCCACAGTGCCGCGGGCTCTTCCATGCGTACCACCTGCGCTGGGCGGGTGACGAAATCCCGCAGCCGCACACCACGCCGCAAGCGTTCCAGCGCGGCTTCGTCCGGGATGCCTTCCACCTGTACCCAGTAGGTCTTGGGCAATTTGTGACGTGGATCGGCGATACGATGCTGAAGCCAGCCGTCATCGGTTAAAATGACCAGCCCCTCGCTATCCGTGTCCAAGCGCCCGGCGGGATAGACCCCGGGCAGGGGCACGTAGTCCTTGAGCGTGGGATGCACGCCGTCGGGACGGAACTGGCAGATCACCCCATAGGGCTTGTTGAGCAGAATGAGACGCGGCATCGGCTGCGCAGCATAGACGGGATCGGCCCTGGCGGCCAGATCCAATTTTCATCCGGATGAATTTATGACCCCTCGTATCCAAGTGCCCGCGCAGGGCGAGAGAATTACGGTCAATCCCGATTTCAGCCTGAATGTCCCGGACCGGCCCATCATTCCCTTCATCGAGGGCGATGGCACGGGCGTGGACATCACGCCGGTGATGAAAAAGGTGGTGGACGCTGCCGTGAGCAAGGCTTACGGGGGCCGGCGCGCCATCCAGTGGATGGAGATCTATGCTGGCGAGAAGGCCAACCACCTCTATGGCGGCGACACCTGGCTGCCCGAGGAGACCGTAGCGGCCGCCCGCGAATACGTGGTTTCCATCAAGGGTCCGCTCACCACCCCCACCTCGGGTGGCATCCGTTCCCTCAACGTGGCGCTGCGTCAGCTTCTCGACCTCTACGTCTGCCTGCGACCGGTGCGCTATTTCCGTGGCGTGCCGAGCCCGGTGAAGGAGCCGGAAAAGGTGGACATGGTGATCTTCCGCGAAAACACCGAGGACATCTACGCCGGCATCGAATGGGAGATGGGCAGCGATGCGGTGAGAAAGGTGATTGCTTTCCTCACGAACGAGATGGGGGTGGGCGGCAAGATCCGCTTCCCGGAGACCAGCGCCATCGGCATTAAACCCGTTTCCCGGGAGGGCAGCGAGCGCCTGATCCGCAAGGCCATCCGCTACGCGATTGACAATGGTCGCAAGTCTGTGACCTTGGTGCACAAGGGCAACATCATGAAATTCACCGAGGGCGGTTTCAAGAAATGGGGCTACGAGCTGGCCGCGCGCGAGTTCGGTGCCAAGCCCATCGGTGAAGGGCCGTGGATGGAACTGCCCAACGGCATCGTCATCAAGGACGTCATCGCCGATGCCTTCCTGCAGCAAATCTTGCTGCGACCGGAGGAATACGACGTGATCGCCACCCTCAACCTCAACGGCGATTACATCTCCGATGCCCTAGCGGCGGAGGTGGGGGGCATCGGCATCGCCCCCGGCGCCAATCTCTCGGATTCCGTGGCCATGTTCGAGGCCACCCACGGCACCGCGCCCAAATACGCGGGCAAGGACTACGTCAACCCTGGCTCGCTGGTACTCTCCGCGGAGATGATGTTGCGTCACATGGGGTGGACCGAGGCGGCCGATCTCATCATCAAGGGTATGGAAGGGGCGATCGGCGCAGGGCGCGTCACCTATGACTTCGCGCGTCTGATGCCGGGTGCCACCCAGGTGTCCTGCTCGGCCTTCGGACAGAGCATCATCGACCACATGTAGGCCGGTTCAGCTGGACTTGCTGCCGTCTGGCCCCCCTTTGGACGCCGGCTCGGGGGTCACACCCGCTGCCCGCAGCAGCGTGATCAGCTCATCGGCTACCTCACCCAATTCCGCGCGCAGGGCCTCCAGCGCCGCCAGCAGAGTGGCGCTCTGATGCTTCCCAGATGGACCCCGGCTGCCGCCGGGGCCGCTCGTTTCCATTTGTCGCACTCTTTCGATGCGGGCATCCCTAGGCCGACGGGAGACCCGTGCGTTGAGCAAGCCCTTGGCTTTCCGCGAAGGGAAAGCAAAGACGTCGTACTATTTTGAATAGGACAGAAAAAGCCGGTTGGCCAGGGGCTGTGGTATCGTTTCCTTCCCGGCCATGGCACCGGGAGCGGAGGAGGACGCTATGCCAGCCAGCAATGTCAAGCTGCACCCTGCCGCGGAGCGTCTGACCGCGGCCAAGCGTTATGCCGTCGTGCTCGCCGGCGGCTCCGGCACACGCCTGTGGCCCCTGTCGCGCGCCAACAAACCGAAACAGCTGCTTTGTCTCAACGGTGGCGAGAGCCTGCTGCAGCAGACCCTGCGCCGCCTCTTGCCCATGGTGGACCCGGCCCACGTGCTCACCGTGACTTCGAACGAGTACCGCTTCGAGGTGGCTGGCCAGTTGCACGCCGTGCATCCGGGCCTGGCCTGCGCCGTGCTGGCCGAGCCCATGGGGCGCAACACGCTGCCGGCCATCGCTTGGGCGTGCGCGCGCATCGCACAGCAGACGCCGGACGCCCTGGTGGGCGTGTTTTCTTCCGACCATGCGGTCGCCGACGGCCAAGCCTTTCTCCAGGCCTGGGAAGCCGCGGAGGCCGCGGCCGAGCGCGGCTACCTTACCCTGTTTGGCATGAAACCCAGCGCGCCGGCTACGGGCTATGGCTACATCCAGGCCGGTCCCCCTTTGGCTGCCGGGGAAAACGGCCCCATCGCCAAGGTGCAGAAGGCCACCCGCTTCGTCGAGAAGCCCGATCTGGAAACTGCTCGCCAGTATCTCGAGCAGGGTGATTATTTCTGGAATGGCGGCATGTTCGTATTCCGGGCGGATCGTTTCCTGGAGCTGCTGCAACGGCATCAGCCCCTGGTGTACGAGACCGCTCAGCAGCTGGCGGTGGAAGGGGGCATGAGTGCGCCAGCGGAGCTCTACGGCGCCATGCCCGATGTCTCCATCGACTATGGTCTGCTGGAACTCACGCCGGACGTGGCGGTGGTGCCGGTGGACATGGGCTGGAGTGATCTGGGATCCTGGGAAGCCATCTACCAGCAGCGGGATAAGGACGAGCAGAACAACATGGTCCAGGGCGACGTGCTGGCTCTGGATAGCCGCGACAATCTCCTCTGGAGCGAGCACGGGCTGGTGGCGACCCTGGGGATCGAGGGCCTGGCCGTGGTGCAGACGCGAGACGCGACCCTAGTCTGCCCACGCGAGCGTGTGCAGGATCTCAAACAATTGGTGGCGGCGGTCAAGGAACGCCATGCCCACTTGGCGGAAACCCATCTTACCGTGACTCGCCCCTGGGGGAGTTATACGGTTCTGGAGGAAGGTCCCTTCTACAAGATCAAGCGCATCGTGGTGAACCCCGGCGCCAAGCTGTCCATGCAGATGCACTACCACCGGTCCGAGCATTGGGTGGTGGTGGCGGGCACTGCGCGCATCACCAACGGGGAGAAGGAAATCTATCTGGAGGAAAATCAGTCCACCTACATCCCCAAGACCCACCGTCACCGGCTGGAAAATCCGGGGCGGGTGCCCCTGCAGATCATCGAGATCCAGAGCGGCCCCTATCTCGGCGAGGACGATATCGTGCGTTTCGATGACGTCTATGGCCGCAATTGCGACGGCGGGAGCTCGCGGTGAGCCCGCCCTTCGCCTTGCTGCCGCCGTGGCTCAACGACCTACGTGCGGTGGCGCTCGCCCTCTTCTCCGAGGACGGGCAGCTCATCGAGGCCAATGAAGGTTTTCTTGCCACCCTGGCGGGCCTGTCCGAGGGCACGCCCACCACTGGCTTCATCGAACCCAGCTTTGGCTTGCTCACCGCCGCGCCCATCCAGGTGGATGGGCTGGTCTACCAGGGGTTGATCCGGCTCGGCACGCCCGAGGGACCGCAGCGCGCCTTCGCTGGACGGGTCTACCGTGGAAGCAGAATGCTGTTCCTGGTGGCGGAAATGGACATCAGTGCTTTTGAAGAGATGAACGCAGAACTCGCCCACACCAAGAAGGAGCTGGACGAGGTGCGGCGTGTGCTCACCAGGCGCAGCCATGCCCTGCAACAGGCGCTGGAAGAGATTGCCCAGCTCAAGCGCCTGGATACGGTGACGGGGCTGGCCAACCGTGCGGTGCTCGACCAGCGCATGGAGGACGAAATCCGGCGTTGGGAGCGTTCGCGCCGTCCCTTGGCGCTCTTGCTCATGGACATCGATGACTTCACCGGGATCAACGAGAATTACAGCCGCGAGGTGGGCGATGAGATTCTGGGTCACGTCGCCACCTTACTCAAACAGGCGGTGCGTGGCGTGGATCTGGTGGTGCGCTACGGGGGCCAGGAATTCGCGCTGCTTTTGCCGGAAACCAATGAAATGGGCGCCATCATCGTCGCCGAGCGTATCCGCATGGAGCTGGAGAGCCAGCTCATCCTGCCCGTGCTGGAACCGGTGACGGCAAGCTTCGGCGCGGCCACCTACATCGGCGGCGAATCGCGCGCCGAGTTCTATGCGCGAGCCTGGCGCGCGCTCAAGCATTCCAAAAGCCACGGAAAGAACTGTGTCACCATGGCCGGCGTAGTAGCGGAATGCGATCATCTCTACCAGGGGGGCGGTGCGCTCAAGCAAGGTTCGGAGGCCTGATGTACCACACCATCGAACATTTCGTCGGCAACACGCCGCTGGTCAAGCTCAAGCGTCTGCCCGGCAAGACCAGCAACACCATCCTGGTGAAACTCGAGGGCAATAATCCCGCCGGATCGGTGAAGGACCGGCCCGCCCTGTCCATGATCATGCGTGCTGAGGCCCGCGGCGAGATCAAGCCCGGCGACACCTTGATCGAGGCCACCAGCGGCAATACCGGCATTGCGCTGGCCATGGCGGCGGCCATCCGCGGCTATCGCATGATCCTGGTGATGCCGGAACACATGAGTGTGGAACGACGCCAGATCATGCGCGCCTTCGGCGCCGAGATCGTGCTCACCTCGCGCGAAGGTAGCATGGAGGAGGCCATCGACGTGGCCAACCGCATGCAGGCCGAAGGCAGGGGACGTATTCTCAACCAGTTTGGTAACCCGGACAATCCCCTTGCCCACTACGAAGGCACGGGCCCGGAAATCTGGCGCGACACCCAAGGCACCATCACCCATTTCGTCTCCAGCATGGGTACCACCGGTACCATCATGGGCTGCTCCCGCTACCTCAAGGAACGCAACCCAGCCATCCAGATTATCGGTGTGCAGCCCGAGGAAGGCTCGCAAATTCCGGGCATTCGCAAATGGCCAGAGGAATACCTGCCCCGCATCTATGATCCCAGCCGGGTGGACCGGTTGCTTTACGTGAGCCAGCAGGAAGCCGAGGAAATGACCCGCCGTCTGGCACGCGAGGAGGGCATCTTCGCCGGTATTTCCTCCGGTGGTGCGCTGGCCGTGGCGCTGCGGGTATCGGCCGAGGTGGAGAACGCGGTGATCGTTTCCATCGTCTGTGACCGGGGTGACCGTTATCTTTCCACCGGCGTGTTTCCTGCCTGACGATCAGGGCGATGGGCCACCTTGACTCCATGAAACCGCGTCTGTCCGTGGGCGCTTCCCTCATTCCCGCCCTCTCCCGTGGGGAGAGGGCGCGCTAGGAAACGCTTCGCGTTGCTTCACGCCAAATGCCGCGTGCCGTCACTGGTGCGGGTGCCGCTCGTTCTGTTCACTATTCTTTGCGCCATCCCACTTCGCGCCCAGACTCTCGAGCTGCGCCTGGACCGGCTGGATGCCCCTGGTGTGCTGCTTAAAGGGCTCACTGCGCGTGTGTCGCTAAGCGGTCGCCAGCCCCTCCAGTTGCACATCCGCGAGGTGCGCGCGAGTAGCCGCCGCTGGGAGAACCTTTCTCTTCGGTGCGCGGCCACACACATCGGCACGGATGTCATCACCTGTGACGATGGGTACCTCGATGCGCTGCCTTGGCTGACCGTGCAATTCCGCTACCACTTACGTGAGGGTGCCCTGGAACTGGTACTCGCCGGACGGTCAGGCGAACGCTGGCGCGTGAAGCATTTCACGCGTGGCGCGACCCGTCTTGCCGAGATCGAAGTCAGCAACGGCGACCTCACAAGCCTTGCGTTCCTGCTTCCCGCGGCATGGCCTCGTCTCACCGCGGGGCGCTTGGATGCGCACATCCGGCTCAGCCGCGACGAGAGGGGACGGCTCGATCTTGCGGCGAGCGGCAGGATGCGGGAGGTGGCCTTCGGGGACGCGGCGGGATTGCACGCGGGCGAGGGGATCGAGATGGGGTTTAGCCTGAATGGGCGGCGCGAGAGTGCCTGGCGCGGCGCGGGCGAGCTCGTCTGGGAACGGGGCGAGCTGTTCTGGTCGCCGTTCTATCTAGGGCAACAGCGGCGACGCCTGCTCTTTCGTGGAGCCTACGATGGCCGCTGGCTGGATCTTAGCGACGCGCATCTGACGCTGGAAGGCATCGGCGATTTCCTCGCCAGTGGACGCTGGGATATGGGGACGCGGCGAATCCAAAAGCTGCGGCTTACAAGCGATGGCTTGGCCATTGGGCCCGCTTATGATCTGCTCGTGAGGCCGCTTTTGGCTGGGAGCGTTGGCGGCGCGCTCAGCCTCGCCGGACGGGGGCGTGGCGGGATGGAAATCGATGATGGACGCGTGGTGCGCGTTGATCTCGATGTCGAGAACGGCGCCATCTTCGATGACCGTGGCATGCTGGCGCTCGAGGGCATTGACGCCCATCTTCCCTGGCGCGCCCATGGCCCGTCGCAGGGGAGGTTCGCAGTGCGCGGCGGCCGTCTGCGCGCCTTACCGCTCAAGTCGTTCGCGACGGATGTGCGTCTTGATCCCGAAGGCGCGGCGGTGGACCGCCTGGACCTGCCGGTGCTGGATGGCAGCCTGCAGCTTGCCAACTTGTCGCTGCGAGGCGGTACGGCGGGTTGGGAAGCCGCCGGCGAGGCGAGCCTTCGTCCCGTTTCCATGGAAAGCCTTTCCACGGCGCTGGGCTGGCCGCGTATGCATGGCAGCCTATCGGCGGTGATCCCGCGTGTGAGCTGGCGCAGCGGTTTGCTGAGCGTAGACGGCGCGCTTCTTTTTCGTATCTTCGATGGCACGGCGGTGGTCAAAGATTTGCGGGTGGAAGGCCTGCCCGGGCCGGTGACTCGGAGTGAAGCCGAGGTGGACATGCGTGGGCTCGATCTCGATCTACTCACGCGCACCTTTTCCTTCGGCCGCATCGAAGGCCGCGTCGATGTGGTGGTCCGTGACTTGCTAGTAGAGAACGGCCGCCCCTTGCGCTTCAGCGCTTCGGTGGCGAGCAGCCCCGGTGACTACCCGCGACGCATCTCCCAGCGTGCGGTGGATGACATTGCCGCCCTTGGCGGCGGCAGTGCGAGCGCGGCGCTGCAAAAAAGTTTCCTGCGTTTGTTCGAAGATTTCCGTTACCGGCGCATCGGTTTGGCCGGCCGGCTCGAGCGCAACGTGCTCACGCTTTCCGGCCTAGCCGCGCGTGATGGAGGCTTCCTCATCGTGGAAGGTGGTGGGATTCCCGCCCTCAGCGTCATCGGCTACAATCGCCAGGTCGATTGGAACGAACTGGTTAAGCGGCTTGCGCGCATCCGGCAAGGCGCTGCCCCGGTGGTCAAATGAGGAAGCGATCATGCGCCTGTTTGCGAGGGCGAGCGGCATCGTGCTGACGGGCGCCCTGCTCGCCGGCTGCGTCACCATCAACATCTACTTTCCTGCCGCCGCTGCGGAAAAAGCGGCGGATAAAATCATCGAAGAGGTATGGCAGCTCAAGCCGGAACGTGCGCCGGGCACAGAGGGGCAGAACAAATGAAACGAGCGCCCGCCTCCCTGCTCGGCCTTTGCCTGATGCTGCTTTCTCTATGCGCCTACGCACAGGGCGCCAATCTGGACATCGACACACCCACCATCGCGGCCATCAAGACCGCGCAGCAGGCACGCCACGCCCAGCTCAAGCCTTTTTACGACAACGGCGCCCTCGGTCTCACCCGCGATGGTCTGATTGCTTTGCGGGATGCTTCCTTGGTGCCGCTTGCCCAGCGCGCGGCGGTCCAGGCCCTGGTGGCCGAGGAGAACCGCGATCGGGTCGCGCTCTATCGTGAGATCGCCCGTGCCAATGGTCACCCGGAGTGGGAAGCCGATATCCGCGCCACCTTCGCAAGCCGCTGGATTGCCAAGGCGCCTTCCGGCTGGTACGTGCAGAACGCAAACGGCGAATGGGTCAGGAAGTAGTGTCGGGCACCTTGGGGTGCGCATCCCAGGCAATGGCCCAGACGTTGGCGTCCAGTGGGGATGCCGCGGGTCGCCGTAGGCTGTGCAGCAAATCGATGAGGAAGGCAAGCTCGGCGCCGGTCGCCTCGTCGAATCCATGGCCTTGCGGCCACGGGCGGCTTAAGAACAGCAATTCCTCCAGAGTAGCGGGCGGCCTCTGCCTTGCGCGGCTGAAGTTCCACCAAATGGCTGACCACGCAGTGAAACGCAACGCCAGCGCGCTTTCCATGAGGATCCCCCGGTGACGGCTCGGGCGCGGGGCCCGTCTCCGTGTGCGATTGATTCGGCATTGTCCCCCTTGCTCAAGACACCACCTGGGCCTTTCCATTAGGCGCGTGGTCGTGAGGAGTGTAGGCATGATCCCCGTTCTGGTCTTCGACATCGAGACCATCCCGGATACCGATGGGCTACGTGTGCTGTGGGAGCTCAACCCCGCGGCGACGCCAGAAGAAGTGGCCGAGATCGCTTTCCAGCGGCGGCGCCAGGCGACGGGAAGCGAGTTTTTACCCCATCACTTGCATCGGGTGATCGCCATCTCCTGCGTGCTGCGCGATGCCGAGGGGTTGCGCGTCTGGTCCCTGGGTACGCCGGAGTCTCCGGAGGCGGAGCTCATCCAGCGCTTTTTCAATGGCATAGAGCACTACACGCCGCAGCTCGTGTCATGGAATGGCGGCGGGTTCGATCTGCCCGTGCTGCACTACCGCGCATTGATCCACGGCTTGTCGGCGCCGCGTTACTGGGACATGGGCGAGGAAGACCGTGAGTTCAAATACAACAACTACATCAGCCGCTACCACACCCGCCATCTCGATCTCATGGACTTGCTCGCCCTTTATCAGCCACGCGCCAATGCCCCACTGGACGAGCTGGCACGGCTCATGGGCTTGCCCGGCAAGCTGGGCATGGACGGCGCCCAGGTCTGGCCCGCCTGGCGGCGTGGCGAGATTCAGGCCATTCGCGCCTATTGCGAAACCGACGCAGTCAATACCTTCCTGGTTTATTTGCGCTTTCAGCTGCTACGCGGCGCCCTCACGCGCGAGGCTTATGACGCGGAAGTGGCCCGCGTGCGCGAGCATCTTGCCGGGCTGCCGGACGCCCATTGGCAGGAATACCTGGCGGCGTGGGGTTAACATGGATGCGCCGCTAAGCTGGCCATCCCTGTGGATGCGCCTGGGTGGGCTGATGGTGGCCGCGGTCGTCTATCTGTCCCTGATGCCCACGCCGCCACACCCCTTGGTGTTCCCACATGGGGACAAGCTGGAACATGCGGCGACCTTCGCCTGGCTCGCGTTCTGGTTCCTCCAGATCACGCCCCGCCGCGCGCTGCCGATGGCGGCCTTGCTGTCACTGGGCGTGGCGATCGAGATCGCGCAGTCCTTTACGCCCACCCGTTCGGCGGAAGCAGCCGACGTCGTGGCGGATGCAGTCGGCCTCCTGCTCGGGGCAAAATTGGCCGGGACCCGGGCCGGACGGCTGCTGGCCCTGCTGGAGTCGCGCTTGAGCCGCTTAAGAGTGTCGATATGAGTGCGCGCATCGAATCCCTGGATCACGAGGGACGCGGCGTGGCCCACGTGGCGGGTAAGGTGGTGTTCGTGGAAGGCGCGCTGCCCGGTGAGTGCGTCGAGTATCGCACGCTGCGCCGCAAGTCCACCTATGAGCTGGGCGAGGTCACGCGCGTGCTGGAGGCGAGCTTCATGCGCGTGACACCACGCTGTCCCTATTTCGGGGTGTGTGGCGGCTGTCTGTTGCAGCACATGGAGCCTTATGCGCAGGTAGCCGCCAAGCAGCGCATCCTGGAAGACAACCTGGCACGCATCGGCAAGGTACGACCAGAGTCGATGCTGCCGGCGATCCATGGTCCGTCTTGGGGCTATCGCCACCGCGCGCGCATGTCCGCGCGTCTAGTGGCCAAGAAAGGCGGGGTGCTGGTGGGCTTCCACGAGCGCAGGAGCAGTTTCATCGCCGACATGCATGGCTGCGAAATCCTGCCTCCGCGCATCGCCCGGCTGATCGATCCTCTGCGTGCGCTGATCGGTGGGCTGTCGGTGCGTGAGCGTGCACCCCAGGTGGAAATCGCCCTGGGCGAGCGTGTAGACGCGCTGGTGCTGAGGATTCTGGAGCCCTTGAGCGCAGATGACGAAGTGCGCCTGCGTGAGTTTGCCGACGCCCACGGCATACAGTGGTGGCTGCAGCCCAAGGGGCCGGATAGCGTGTTCCCATTCTATCCGCTCGAGGCCCCTCACCTGAGCTACACGCTGCCCGAGTTTGGGCTAGACATGCCTTTCTCGCCCACAGAATTCACCCAGGTCAACCCCGCGATCAACCGGGTGTTGGTGCGGCGTGCCATGGCCTTGCTAGACCCTCAGCCGGGCGAGCGTATCGCCGATCTGTTCTGTGGACTGGGCAATTTCAGCCTGCCCATGGCCCGGCGCGGTGCCACCGTGGTGGGCGTGGAAGGAAGTTCCGCGCTGGTGGCGCGGGCGCGTGCCAACGCCGCACACAATGGGCTTGCTGCCTCGACTCATTTCCTCGCGGCCAATCTGTTCGAGGTCACGCCGGAAACCCTCGCGGAGTGGGGCCACTTCGACAAGATGCTCATCGATCCACCGCGAGACGGCGCCATCCAGGTGGTCAAGGCGCTGGGAAGCGATGCGCCCGCGCGCATCGTTTATGTCTCCTGCAGTCCAGCCACCTTGGCGCGGGATGCCGCCGTGCTCAGCCACGAGAAGGGTTACCACCTGCTTGCGGCCGGTGTGGTCAACATGTTCCCGCACACCGGGCACGTGGAATCGATCGCGCTGTTCGAGCGCTAAAAAAGCAACGGGGCGGTTCACCCGCCCCGTCGTTTGCGCCTGGAGCGCGCGAATCAGTCGCGCTCGCCCATGAAAGCGCCCAGCAACTGCAGTAGGCTGGTGAACAGGTTGTAGAGGGAAACGTACAGGCCGATGGTGGCCAGCACGTAGTTGGTCTCGCCGCCGTTCACGATCTCGCCGGTCTGATAGAGGATCATCCCGCACATGAGCACGGCAAACATGGCCGAGACGGTCAGCGCCAGCGCCGGCAGAGGGTGGCCAAGCAAGGCTGCGACCAGCGACACGATGGAAGCGATGAAAGCCACCAGCACGCCAGCGACCAGGAAGCTACGCATGAAGCTGAAGTCCTTGCGCGTGGTGAGCGCATAGGCAGACAGCCCGAGAAACGCGATACCGGTAAGCCCCAGCGCCAGCATCACGATCTGGGCGCCGTTAGCGAGTGCCAGGTAGTGGTTGAGCACGGGGCCGAGACCGAAACCCAGCAGACCGGTGATCGCGAACACCACCCCGATGCCCGCGGCGGAATTGGCGGTGCGGGGCACGGCAAACCACAGCAGGGCGAGGGCAATCAGGCTGCTCACCAGGCCGACGCCATAGGACACGTGTAGGGCCACGGCCGCTGCCGCAGTCAGCGCGCTGAACAGCAGCGTCATGGCCAGCAGCATATAGGTGTTGCGCAGTACCTTCTGCGCGCTGGGCACCGCGACGGATAGGCTGCTCAGGTTGGAGGGATAATCGGCTTGCATGGAATCTCCTTGGGTTGATCTCGATGGTTTGAGATGGACGAACGCCGCTAACGAGGGCATAGACTAGCCAAGGGATGTCAAAGTTTCAACCCAAGTGGTCGGCGGCTACTTTTTTGCGCAAAACGGCCCCCGTGCCGCGCAGGGATTTCCACGGTATCATGCGCCTCGCGTCATCGCGCGAGCAGGTGCATCGGCAGCGTAAAGCCGGTGTGTCGGGCAGGGCCGGCGTGGCCGTACGGTCGCCTGCGAAGGGCCGTGCGGCAACAAGGCCGCAGCGGTGTTCGGCTGACTTGGGTCGCCAACCCGTGCAGCAGGTCTTGTCGGAGCTGAAACTGCCAGGTGGATGCAGGTAGTCGGAGGCGTGGCCGAGTGGTTTAAGGCAGCGGTCTTGAAAACCGCCAGGGGTTTTTACCCCTCGTGAGTTCGAATCTCACCGCCTCCGCCCGTCAGACCATCGGCGCCAAGGGCCGGAAAGCCGCCTGATCAGGTCTTGTCGCGACCCGCAGCCGGCTGGCTGGGCTCCTCCTCGTGGACAGGAACCTTTCCCGTCGAAGACGGATTATCTGCAGCGGCAGGACGATGCTCGCCGAAGGGCGGAACGCTCGGCCCCGTTCGCTTTCCCGCCCAGTTTTTCGGCGGCTTGCCAGGGGTCGTTTCCCAGGGCGTTACTCGTTGGCATCGACCTCGCGGCGCTGGGTCCTGATGTAGCGTAAGCCAGGCAAAACGCGACAGGGGAAAGAAAAGGGCCGCCACATGGCAGCCCGTTACGATCTGGCGCGCCCGAAGAGATTCGAACTCCTGACCCCCTGGTTCGTAGCCAGGTACTCTATCCAACTGAGCTACGGGCGCGGAAGCGGCGATTATAAAGTAAAACGGCTTTGCAAACAACGGCGCCGCGGTGAGCGGCCTATAAGCCCGGGGACCAGCGGCGGACCCCTTACGCCCGCCCCGCCTGATCCGAGCGGGGCGCAAAGAGCCTGCTTCTGCGCCAGACAGCAATGGGACCACGAAGGCCCCATTCTTGTCTGGCGGAGACGGAGTCCGCTTCCTACTGATTCGCAGGTGTTCACCAACTCCCACTAAGGTTTCGAGGAAACAAGGACTTAGAAGGCTTGATTGTCCGCCGAAATTCGCTAGAATTTACCCCAAGCCGCGTTATCGGGTAACACTACGGGTAACACAGACTTGGGGGGAAGCATGGCAAAGCTGACTGCGCGAGGTGTTGAGACCGCCGCCGATGGGCTACACGCCGACGGCGGTAACCTGTATCTGAAGGTGGTGGGCGGAAGCCGTTCTTGGGTATTCCGATGGAAGCGCGACGGCAAGGTTCGACAAATCGGCCTAGGTTCCGTCAAGGATCGGTCACTGAAGGAAGCGCGCGAGCTTGCCGCCAAGCTGCGGCATGCCCTGCTCAACGGCGAAGACCCCGCCGCCGTCTATGCGCGGCTGAGCGGCAAGGGCGAACGCATCCCGACCTTCGCCGAAGCCGCCGCCATGCTCATCGAGGCCAAGCGCCCCGGCTGGCGAAACGCCAAGCATGCCCAGCAATGGGAAAACACCCTGCGCGATTACGTGCTGCCCAAGATAGGCAAGCTGACTCCCCAAGCGGTGACGGTGGAGCATGTCTTGTCGGTGTTGCGCCCGATCTGGACGACGAAGGCCGAGACTGCAAGCCGGGTTCGTCAACGCATCGAGGCCATCCTTGACTACTGCGCCGCGCATGGCTGGCGCGACGACTACAACCCGGCGCGCTGGCGTGGCCGCCTGAAGGCGCTATTGCCCGAGCCTTCCAAGGTCAAGCGTATTCAGCATCAACCCGCGCTGCCCTATGTGCGCGTGGCCGAGTTCTACCGGAAGCTAACGGAACGCCCCGGCATGGCCGCCCGTTGTCTGGAATTCATCCTGCTAACCGCCTGCCGATCCGGTGAAGCCCGAGGTGCGACGTGGCGCGAAATCGACTTCGAGACCAAGCTATGGACGATCCCCAGCGAGCGCACGAAGACCGGGAAGGAACACGTGGTGCCCTTGTCTGAACCGGCGCTGGCATTGTTGCGAAGCCTGCCGCGCATGGAGGCAAGCCCCTATGTGTTCTTCGCGCCGCGTGGTGGGATGCTGTCCGATATGGCCATGACGGCCACAATCCGGCGCATGCACGCCGACGATCTGGCCGCCGGTGGGCAAGGCTTCCTTGATCCGGCAAGCGACCGCATCATCACGGCGCATGGCCTACGTTCGACCTTCCGCGACTGGGCTGGCGAGACGACGCATCACGCCCGCGAGGTGATCGAGCACGCCTTGGCGCATCAACTCAAGGACAAGGCCGAGGCCGCCTATGCGCGCGGTGCCCTGCTTGCCAAGCGCCGCGCCCTGATGGACGACTGGGCACGGTTTGTAACCCGACCCGCTGGCGTAGTGGTGCCGTTGCCGGTGCGCGAGCACGCCAAGATGACAAGCTGACCTCGTTTTTGCCCGGCCTAGGCGACGGCTGATCCCCGTTGCCGAAAAGCGACCCGTCCACCGCCTGGTCGGGCATCCCCTTCAAGGACGCCGTTCATGGGAGGACGACATGAGCAAACAAGACCCTAGCAACAGCAAGCGCAAACGTGTTACGGCTGGCGATTTGAAGCGCATGATGCGCATGACGCCGGAGGAGCGCGAACAGTGGCTGCAATCACTGCCGGAAGACGAACGCGAAGAAGTGCGCGAGGCTGTTTCTGGCATCGGAAAAGCACTCGAGATATTTCAGCAGACGGAAATATCCACCGTCCTGAAAAAAGAAAACGACGCAAGCGAAGCCATTCAAGAGCACTTCGAGGCAATGCTTGCCGATCCGCGCCTGCAAGCAACCCCGCGCAATCACGCGGCGATTCAGACCATCTACGAGCGCATCATGAACTCTTATATCGGCATGATGGACAAGGCGCTGGACGACGTGGAAGCGGTGGTAAAGAACCTAGGCAAGGCCGGTGGGAAGAAGCGGCATGCGAAGACGAACTCGGCACGCGATCGACTGATGGAGATGTGGTTCTCCGGCCGATATAAAACGAAAAACCAATGCGCAAGAGAGGGAGTCAGATTACTCAAAATCAGCCCCGCTACGGCTCGCCGGTGGCTGCTCCCGTCCAAAATCGAAGAATGGAAGAAGAACGGGAGGGTGTAGACGCTAGCGCTACAGGCTTATGCGCTAGCGCTACAGGCTTATGCGCTAGCGGTAGCGCATAATTGATTGGCATTTTTTGATCCAACATCATCGCGCCATTCCGTAACCATGAAAGGAATGACGCGATGCCTGAAAAACTTCTTCGCCTTCCCGAAGTCATGGCCCGCTGCGGTGTGCGCCGCAGCTTCATCTTCAAGCACGCCAAGCTTGGAACCTTCCCCTCGCCGGTGAAGCTATCGCCGGGACCGCGCGGTGCGATTGCATGGCGCGAATCGGATATTGAAGAGTGGATCAAAGGCCGAGAGCTGGCGATCGAGGCCAAGGCCGTTAAAGGGCTGGCGGCCAAAATCCTGTCTGGCAAGCTGCCTGCGTCTGTTTGAGGCGGCCCATGCTAGCCCCAAACAGAAATGCCGCCCCCGTCGGGCAACGGGAAGCGGCACAAAACATCACCAACGCCAACATTATCGACCAATTCCGCGCCGCCATGCAAGAGGCCGGAATCGAGCCGCCGGAAGCAATCATTGCCGATGGCAAATTGCAACGGTTCTCGACCAACGGCGAGCGTGGCGATGATGCTGGATGGTATGTGCTGCACGCCGACAACATCCCCGCCGGTGCATTCGGCTGCTGGCGATCCGGCGTTTCTGAGACGTGGCACGCCAACCTTGGCCGCCGCCTGACGCCGGAGGAAGAAGCCGAGCAACGCCGCCGCATCGAGGATGCCATCCGCAAGGCCGACGATGAGCGAGCACAACGCGCCAAAGAAGCCGCTGCGCTGGCCGCCATGATCTGGAAGAAGGACGCCAAGCCCGCGGCTGCCGATCATCCCTACCTTGTGCGCAAAGGCGTTGCGCCCGTGCCGTCTTTGCGCGAATTGGATGCGACGCAAATCACCCGCCGATTGGGTTACACGCCGCAAGCCAAGGGCGAGGCGCTACAAGGCCGCATCCTGCTTGCGCCGGTGAAGGTGCCCGGCCTGCCCTTTCCGGCGACGCTGGAAATGATCGATGAGCATGGCCGCAAGTCTGCCCTTGCCGGTGGCGTGAAGGCTGCTGGTTTCTGGGCAACCGGCCCGCTGCCAGCGTCTGGCCGCGTGGTGCTGGCCGAAGGCGTGGCAACTGCCCTATCCATTGCCCAAGCGTTGGGCGAGCCGGTGGCCGCTGCGCTGAGCGTGGGCAATCTGAAGCGCGCCGGTGAATCGATCAAGGCTGCCCGGCCCGGCATCGAGCTTGTCATTGCCGCCGACCTTGCCGAAGGTGGCAAGCCGCATCCGCAAGCGATCGAGGCCGCCCGCGCCCTTAGCTGCCCGCTGGTGGCCCCGCCCGCCGAGATGGACAAGGGTGCCGACTTCAACGACTTGCACGTCAAGCAAGGGCTGGAGGCGGTGCGCGAGGTATTCGAGAGCATTGAAGACGACATCGCCATCACCCGCGCCTTTGATCTTCCTATGGAGCCGGTGCGCTGGTTGTGGGATGGATGGCTGCCGCGCGGGATGCTGGCGCTACTGGCCGGTGCGCCGGGATGCGGCAAAAGCACGCTGGCGATGGCGTTTGCCGCGACGGTATCGAGTGGTGGCCGCTGGCCCGACGGCGCGCGCGCTGACGCCGCCGACGTGGTGATCTGGTCGGGTGAAGACGATCCCAAGCGCACGCTCAAGCCCCGGCTGGCCGCTGCCGGTGCCGATCTGCGCCGGTGTCACTTCGTGGAATCGACGAATGATGCCGAAGGCCCGCGCCCCTTCGATCCGGCAACCGATATGCCGCGCCTTGCCCGCGCGCTGACGCGCATTCGCCCTGCGCTGCTGATCCTCGACCCCATCGTCTCGGCTGTCACTGGCGATAGTCACAAGAACGCCGAGGTAAGGCGTGGATTGGCCCCCGTGGTGGAACTGGCCGAAAAGCTGGATTGCGCCGTGCTGGGCATCACACACACGAGCAAGGGCACGTCTGGCCGCGAGCCGTGGGAGCGGGTGACCGGAAGCCTTGCCTTTGCTGCGCTGGCCCGGCTGGTGCTGTTCGCAACGACCAACCGCAATGCCGAGGAAAACGATCTGCCGCCGCGCCTGCTCGCCCGGGTGAAATCGAACATCGGCCCCGACTTCGGAGGATTCGGTTACGACATCGCCCTGACGGAAGCCGCGCCCGGCATTCCGGCTTCGCGCGTGGAATGGTTGCACGCCGTGGAAGGCGAGGCCCGCGCCATCATCGCCCAAGCCGAGAAGTGGAACGATCCGGCCGACGGCGAAGGCGGCGAGCTTGAGGAAGCCAAGCGGTTCCTCACCGACCTGCTCACCGATGGCCCGATGGCGGCGAAGGAAGTGAAGGCCGACGCCGACGGAGCCGGGTTCGCATGGCGAACTATTCATAGAGCCGCCGATGCGCTGGGTGTGGAAAAGCGCAAAGAAGGCGGAGCATTCGGTGGCAAGGGTGCTGTTTGGCGATGGTATCTCCCACAAGATGCCAAAGATGCCACAAGGTGCCAACCTGCCAAGTTGGCATCTTGTGGGCAGGTTGGCATCTTGTGTAACAAACCCGCCCCCGCCGATCCCGACCGGGAGTCTTTCTGATGAGCGCCGCCGCCTTGCTCGCCGACCTGCGCGCCGCCGGGTTCGCCCTTCATCCGGACGGTGACCGGCTGATTGTTAGCCCGGCGCCAAAGCTTACGCCTGCGCAACGCGAGGCGATCCGAGAGCACAAGCCCGGCCTGCTTGCCTGCCTGTGGGCGGAGACACTCAAGGAACACTTCGAGGAACGCGCCGCCATCCTCGAATTCGACGGCGGCATTCCCCGCGAGGAAGCCGAAGCCGCCGCCCGCGCATCCACCGGCCTGCTGGCCCGCAATCTTGGCCTGCCGTGGGCTGCCCTGCGGCTGGCCCTGAATGATCCGGCGCTGCCGGATTCCCCCGACCCCGTGGATAGGCCGCCCTACGGCCTGCCCGCGTGGTGTTTGACCCCTGACCGCAAACCCGTTCTACAAGGAGCCTTTTATGTCCACAAACGAAGCCTTTAACGCGATTGCAACAGAAATTCACGACCTGCACGACTACCTGTCCGCGCTGATTACCCATTACTCGGCAACCGGCGCAGACGACGACGACACGCCGCGTAGCACATGGCGGCTGCCCGACGGAGCCTTGCTGACCTGCGATCCGCCCCTGACGCGCGAGGAAGTGGCCGACGCCGAAGACTGCGACCCCGAAGACACCCAACCCGTAGGAGACTGACCATGACCCGATCCCCCATTGAGCAAGCCATCGCCGATGCCAAGCGCGAGCTTGAGAAGGCCGCCCTGTCGGTGCTGACTGAAGCCCCGCTACTGCTGGAAGACCGCGCCCGGCTGGTGCTGCGCATGGTGCAGGTGATCATCCTGTGCGCTACCCAGCTTGATGAACTTGGTGAACTTGAAGGAGACAAGCAATGAGCCTGAACCTGTCTGCTGAATCGCAAGCCTATGAACTGCCCCCTGCTGGAAGCCTGCCTGCCCGCTGCTGCCATGTGATCGACCTTGGCACGCAGACCGTGGAATACCAAGGCGAGGCCAAGCAGCAGCACAAAATCGCCATCGCGTGGCAACTGGATGAGTGCCGATCCGACGGCGAACCCTTCACGGTGAGCCGCCGCTTCACGGCAAGCCTGCATGAAAAGGCCGCCCTGCGCCAATTCTTGGAAAGCTGGCGCGGCCGCCCCTTCACGCTCGAGGAACTCAAGGGCTTCGATATCCGCAAGCTGATTAACGCACCGGTGT
The DNA here is from genome assembly GCF_039822265.1 of Thiobacter sp. AK1. Lineage (NCBI taxonomy): Bacteria > Pseudomonadati > Pseudomonadota > Betaproteobacteria > Burkholderiales > Thiobacteraceae > Thiobacter > Thiobacter aerophilus. The sequence goes on along the minus strand of NZ_JBAJEX010000011.1, from coordinate 23,420 downwards.
TGCTCAACATCGTGCACGCCGAGCGTGGCGGTAACACCTACGCCGAGATTCGTGGCGCATCCCCCTTGCCGCGCGGCATGACCCCGCCGCCGGAAGTCAAATACCCGCTCATCTTCGACCTGTCCGATCCGGCGACGTGGCCCGCTTTCGACCGGCTGACCAAGCGCCAGCAAGAAGCCATCGAAGCATCGCCGGAATGGAAGGAGCGGCAAGCGCCGCCTGCCGCCGGTTCTTTCGCCGATCTTGCCGACGACATCGCGTTTTGAGGAGACCATGCCATGAACCTGCTAACCATCGACGTTGAAACTATCCCCGGCCAGAGCGAAGCCGCCAAAGCGCAAGCCCGCGCCGAGACCAAGGCCCCCGGCACGCTCAAGAAGGCCGAGAGCATCGAAGCTTGGTGGGCTGAGCACGGCGAGGCCGCCATCGAAGAGCAATGGCGCAAGCAAGCCCTTGACCCGGCCATCGGCGAGCTATGCGCCATTGGGTTTGCCATCGGCGAGGATGGCGAGGCCGATTCCTTTGTGCGCGGATTGGATGAGACGGAAAGCGCCTTCCTGCGCCGCGCCCTGCGTAGCATTGACGACGCCATGCGCGACTTTCCGCATTGGCACGAATCCCGCCGCCCCTTCGTGGTTTGCCACAACGCCGCCTTCGATCTGCCATTCCTGCGCGCCCGGTGCTGGGCTAATCGGATCATCCCCCCGCACTGGCTGCCCAAGCCGGAAGACCGGCAAGGCAAGGATTACGGCGACACCATGCTGATGTTCGCCGGTTACGGTGGCCGCGTGAGCCTGTCAAAACTGGCGCGCTGCCTTGGTCTAGCCGATCCGAAGGAAACCGGCGATGGCCGCGACGTGTTCGACCTGTGGAAGGCCGGGAGCTATGCCGCCATCGCCGAATACAACAAGGGAGACGTGGAAACAACGCGCCGCGCGTGGCTGATCATGCGCATCGGCGCAGACTGCGAGGTTATCGATGCGTGATGATGGAACCCTTCTCGGCATCGACCCCGGCCTGAACGGTGCGCTGGCGTGGCTGACGCCGGATGGCGAGGTAATCGACGTAGCCGACATCCCCATACTCGACGAAGGCCCGCACCGTAGGCTAATCGATGCCGTGGCATTGTCGGCGCTGGCAAGACGGCATCGGGTGCGCCGCGCCGTCATTGAAGCCGTGGCCGCCCGACCTACCGACGGCAAGGTGGCCGCCTTCAGCTTTGGCCGTAATGTCGGCGCGCTGGAAGCCATCATCACGGCTTCCGGCCTGCCGCTATTTCGCGTGGCCCCCATCACATGGCGGCGATGGGCTGGCATCCCGGCCAACGCGCCGAAGAACGCAAGCCTTGCCGCCGCCTGCCGGTTATGCCCTGAAGCCCGCGAGTTTCTCACGCGGCATGACCGCGCCGATGCGGTGCTCATTGGCCTATGGGGAGCGAGACATGCCTAGACTGCCTGCCAAAGACCGCGAAGGCCTGCGCCTGCGCAACGCCATACGCCGCGTTTTGCCGCCGGTGTTGCAGAAGCTTTACCAACTGGCCATTGCCGGTGACGTGCAAGCCGCAAAGCTGCTTCTAGACCGCGCCTTGCCTGCCTTGACGCCGGTGCGTGACGCCGTGGTTCTCAACGGCGAAACGCCCGCCGAGTGGAAGGCCGACCTGCTAGGCAAGGTGGCTGGCGGCGAAGTGGCCCCAAGGGAAGCGCTGGCGCTGCTAGAACTGTTCGAGCGAATCCCCGACTGCACCGGCGACAAGCCCATCAAGACCATTCCGGCAGAAACGCTTGCTGCCATCCGTGAAACGCTTTATGGCAAGGAGAACAAGGCATATGGCGCTGAATGACACGCGCTATCTGGAACGGCTGATTGGACGCGATGCGCTGGAAACCCTCATGCAGACTTATGGCGGCATGGTGTTGCGCATCGCCAAGCGCCTGCCATTTTCCGGCCCGCTGTGCGACCTGCCCGCACCGGCCCAAGAAGCCCTGTGCGCCTACGCCGGAGGAACGATGATCTACATCCCCAAGGACGAGAAACGCGACCGCGCGGCCAGAAACGCCGCCATCCGCGCTGCCTATGATGGCGGCGAATCTGTCCAATCTATCGCCCGGCGCTACCGGCTTACGGAGCGCTGGGTGTATGAAATCCTCAACCGTCCGGATTGACCCATCCGGCCCTAGGAGGCCCTAGGAGCGATTTTTCAAGCCTGGTCATACCTTGGCCTATCCCGCCCCGAAAAAAACCGCTTGTGGGCCTTTCTGCGCGGCGGTTTTTGTTCCCGATGATGGCGCGGCGAGGAAATGCGCCGCCCGTGGCCGAGCGTCAACGTGCTACCCTACCGCGTGCATCGGGTAACACTAGCGGTAACACAAAGAAACGAGCTTTGAGAAAAACCGACGTTTTATCAATGAGTTACTGTCTGCAATTGGCGGAGACGGAGGGATTCGAACCCTCGATACAGGTTTTGGCCCGTATACTCCCTTAGCAGGGGAGCGCCTTCGACCTCTCGGCCACGTCTCCAAAAAAAAGGGGCTAGGATACCCGAGGTATCCTGTGGCGGTCAAACCATCAGTTTGCCTTGTCGAGCTCGAAGGCTTGGTGCAGCGCCCGCACCGCGAGCTCCATGTACTTGTCTTCCACCACCACGGAAATCTTGATTTCCGAGGTGGAGATCATCTGGATGTTGATGTTTTCGTCGGCCAGTGTCTTGAACATCTTGCCGGCGATGCCCGCGTGGTTGCGCATGCCCACACCCACCAGAGAAACCTTGGCAATCCGATTATCGCCGATGATTTCCCGGGCGCCGATTTCCGCCTTTACCGTCTGCAGCACATCCAACGCCTTCGTGAACTCGTTGCGGTGCACGGTGAAAGAAAAGTCGGTGGTGCCGTCGTGGCCCACATTCTGCACGATCATGTCCACGTCGATGTTGGCATCGGCAATGGGCCCCAGGATGTGGGCGGCGATGCCCGGGCGGTCCGGTACGCCCAGCACGGTCAGCTTGGCTTCGTCACGATTGAAGGCAATACCGGAGATGATGGGTTTTTCCATGGTGTCTTCCTCGAAGGTGATGAGCGTGCCTTCGCCTTCTTCTTCGAAGCTGGAAAGCACGCGCAATTTGACTTTGTACTTGCCGGCAAACTCCACCGAGCGGATCTGCAGCACCTTGGAACCCAGGCTGGCAAGCTCCAGCATTTCCTCGAAGGTGATGGTGGTGAGCTTGCGCGCCTCCGGCACGATGCGCGGGTCGGTGGTATAGACCCCGTCCACGTCCGTGTAGATCTGGCATTCATCGGCCTTGAGCGCCGCCGCCAGGGCTACACCGGTGGTATCGGAGCCACCGCGCCCGAGGGTGGTTATGTTGCCGTGCTCATCCACCCCCTGGAAGCCCGCGACCACCACCACGTAGCCACTGTCTAGATCGGCCCGAATCTTGTCTTCGTCGATGCTGAGGATACGTGCCTTGGTGAAGGCGTTGTCAGTGAGGATGCGCACCTGCGCGCCGGTGTAGCTTCTGGCTTTGAGGCCCATTTCCATGAGGGCCATGGACAAGAGGGCAATGGTGACCTGCTCACCCGTGGAGACCAGCACGTCGAGCTCGCGGGGATCCGGCTGGGGCTGGATTTCTTTGGCCAGGGCGATGAGGCGGTTCGTTTCGCCGCTCATGGCGGAGACCACCGCCACCACCTGATGGCCCTGGGCCCGGAAGCGGGCGATGCGCTGGGCCACGTTCTTGATGCGCTCGACGCTGCCGACCGAGGTGCCGCCGTATTTTTGTACGATGAGTGCCATGGGCAGTTCCAAAAAAGTCAAAAGTTTACCGGAAAAGGTACGGGAAACAAATTGGCGGCCATTATGTCGAACGAATGACTGTCGGCGTCGAAGGGATGACGAATCCCTAAAGATGCCGGCGGCGGGGCCGCCATCGTGGAACACCCGGCATTGCGGCTGCACGCGTTGGCGCGGCTGCAGCGTCTTGCTAGAATGCCGGTTTTGGAGCGAAACTTGGCATTTCTCTTGCTAGATTGCTAAAAAACATAATCAACCGACTTCGACCATAAAGGCGCACGAGATGAAAATGTTGGACAAGGTGCTCAATCCCCGGGAGATCCGGCGCAAGCTGGGGCTCAATCAGCAGGAGTTCTGGACCAAGATCGGGGTGACCCAAAGCGGCGGCTCACGCTACGAGAGCGGGCGCAAGATGCCCAAGCCGGTGCGGGAACTATTGCGGCTGGTGCACGTGGAGCAGATCGACATCAGCCGCATCAAGAAGGAAGACGTGGAGATTCTCGACTATCTCAAGGAATCCCACCCCGACCTCTACAAAAGCCTGCGCAAGGCCGCGAAGGCCGGCAAAAAGGACAAGGACGGCGGCGCGTCCTGACCCTCAGGGGGTGACCTTCACCGCCAGGCCCAGTCGCTGCTGGATTTGGGCGGCCCAGTCTTCCAGCCAGGCAGCAGACAGGCAAGACAAGCGCGCCGCTTCCGGTTGCAGCGAAGGCCGGGCCAGGCCGTAAAGCAGCACGCCCTCAAGGCGCACGCCCTGCTTGAGGGCGCGGGCGAGCAGGTCCAGATAGGCCTGGCGCTCGTCGGCGGCCGGCGGTTCGCCGTCCAACGCGAACACGCAGGTTTGGACCCAGGTGGGACACAAGCCTGCCGCCGTGACGAGATTTTTCAGGGTCCGGTCCGGTGTCTGTTGCGTGCCGTTGATGCGGCGCATGCTCTCGCGGGTGCCGGCATCCAGCTTGAACCAAACCTCGCCATGCAGTTGCGCCATGCGGGCGAGTCCCGCCTGGACATGGGTTTGGTGCACGAGGCTACCATTGGTGATGAGCACCAGACGGACCGCGCCTACCAGCTCAAACTCCACCAGCACCTGCCCCACAGATTCGATTACCTCTGGGAACGCCTTGGCGCTGGTGGGTTCCCCATTACCAGACAGGGCGATGTCGTTCAAGCGGCGCGCGCCTTCCGGCACCCGCTCTTCGAGAAAACGCCCATGCAGGATTTCCTGCAGCATGGTGCGCAGCTCCGCCGTCAGCAGGGCCAGGTCTGTGGGCGGCGCGGCGCCGTGGATGAGGTTGGGCACCTGGCAATAGATGCAACGCCAGTTGCAGGCATTGTTGGTGTTGAGGTTGATGCCTACGGACACGCCGCCTGCCCGGCGCGATACCACCGGATAGACATAGGTCATGCCGGCAATGTCGCGGCGGTGATCGGTGACGGAAAGGGGGGTGGAAATTTGCATCATTCCAGATTATCCATTAGACCGGTGCATACCCGATAAACTGTACGCTACATGACATTGATCACTGGTTTTTTAACCATCACTTGTGCCTACGCGGATGCGGGCGACCCCATGCGGCCCGGCTCGCGCTCGACTTCTCGGCCAGGTGTACAACCCGGCCTGCGACTGCCTTGCGCAACTCAGGCGCCCCTGCCACCCTCATCCCGTGTCCTAATGGATAATCCGGGACATGGCTCCATTGTAATGCTTCGGGGCATTGGGTGCGGGCCTGCGGTACACCCTGGCTGGGCGCACAAGGCTGGCCAAAATCTGGGATAATCGCGCCCTTTCTTCGTGGACCCGCCATGCTCATCACGCGCAGAATCGAGTTCGACGCCGGTCACCGGATTCCCCACCACAAGAGTCAGTGCCGGCATCTGCACGGCCACCGTTATGCGCTGGAAATCACCCTTTTTGGCGAGGTGATCACCACGGAAGGCGTGTCCGAACAAGGAATGGTGATGGATTACGGCGATGTCAAGCGTATCGCCATGGAGCAGCTGATCAATGCCTGGGACCACGCCTTTCTGGTGTATCGTGGCGATACCGTGGTGCGTGAATTCCTAGAAAGCCTGCCGGGCCATAAGACAGTCGTACTGGATAGCGTGCCTACTGCAGAGAACCTGGCGGCTGCGGCTTTTCGCATTCTCGACAAGGCCTATGTGGATGTGTTCGGCAACCGCCTCCGGCTGGAGCGGGTGCGCATCTACGAAACCCCCAACAACTGGGCCGACGCCGTGCGCGGCCAGATCTGAAGAACGAAGGACCTAACGAATGAATCTCGACAAAGTGACTTCCGGCCGCGATGCTCCGCACGACATCAATGTCATCGTCGAAATCCCCCAGCACGGCGATCCCATCAAGTACGAAGTGGACAAGGAAACCGGGGCCATGTTCGTGGACCGCTTCATGTCCACCGCCATGCACTATCCCTGCAACTACGGCTACATCCCGCATACGTTGTCTGAAGACGGCGACCCGGTGGACGTGCTGGTGGTGACGCCGGTGCCGCTGATCACAGGCGTGGTCGTGCGCTGCCGACCGGTTGGTATGCTCAAGATGATCGACGAGTCCGGGGTGGATGCGAAGGTCATCGCCGTGCCGGTGGACAAGCTGTGTGGCCTGTACCGCCACATCGAAAAGCCGGAAGATTTCTCGCCCCTGCTGCTCGCGCAGATCGCCCACTTCTTCGAGCACTACAAGGATCTGGAGCCCAACAAGTGGGTGAAGGTGGAAGGCTGGGTCGGCGCGGAAGAGGCCAAGGCCGAGATCATGGCGGGCATACGGCGTTACCAGGAGGCGTCGCCCAAGCCGAATTTCTAGAACCGCCCAGAATTCCAATTGTGCGGCAGTGCGCTCGCCTGCACTGCCGGACATCCCTCCACAAGGGGCGACGGAATCGGGCCGATCCCCTTTATCTCCAAACCGGGGCGCCGCCTTCCACGGCCTTTCGCCTTGGGGTGTAGCCGCAGCCAAGCCGTGCAGTTGACCAGACCCGCCGGGACCAGTACGATGACATATCGTTAATCAAAAGCGAATATGTCATAGCAATATCGGCGCTGGGGGGTAGCCTATGGGGCTGGCGGACGCGGGGAGCGCGCTGCAAAGGGCAGGCGCGCCGTCACGGTTCATCGATGCAGCGGCGTTTCTGGCGCTGGCCACGGCGCTGGCAGAGGTGCGGACGGTAGCGGATCTGCTTTTCGTCACTCGGCATCGGTTGCAGGCGATCCTGCCCCACGGCGCCTTCGCGCTGGTCGCGGCGCCCGCCGGCTCCTGCGACGGCGCGGTCCGGGCCGTGTTCGGTTGCAGTGTGCCGGAGGATTACCTGGCGGCGCTGCGGGAGCAGGATGGCTGGCGCCGGTCGCCGGCCGCTCTCAGCTGGCTGGCGAACGATGAGCCCGGCTTTTTCCAACTCGAAGACCACGGCCATGGCGCCGACGCCGAATGGCTGGAGCGCTTCAGCCGCAGCGGGTTGCGCAACATGATGGCCTGTGGGGTGCGCCACATCCTGCCGGGTCAGACCATCAGCTTCAACTTCTTTCGCCTGCCGGGCCCGCCCCATCTCCACCAGCGGCAGGCGCTCAAGCTCGCATTGCCACACTTCCATTACGCCGTGCTCAGAATCCTCCCGGAAATTTCCCAGCAGGGTACCGGGCTTGCGCCGCTGCCCGGTGGGGGCGGGGCAGCCGGCACGCTGACGCCCCGTGAGCGCGAGGTGCTGGAGTGGGTGCGCCGCGGCAAGACCAACGCCGAAATCGCCGCCATTCGGGGGGTGGCCTATAAGACCGTGAAAAATCAGGTGCAAGCCATCCTGGTCAAATTGCGCGTCAACAACCGCGCCCAGGCGGTGGCCAGCGCCATCGAACGCGGCCTGATCTGAGCCGCCTTCCCTTCGGCCATGGGCCGAACGGCCCATGGAGTATGACAGTCGCATTGTCTAAGCTTGCCCCCCGTCGAGGCCTGCAGGGGCGCGCGTGCAAAGCGTGCGCCAGGGTCCCGGCTTCCCCCACCAACCCGCTTTAGGAGGCACGATGCGACTTTCCAACAACCGGCAACGCGGTCAGGGCATGACCGAGTACATCATCATCGTGGCGCTGATCGGCGTGGCCGCGATCGCGACCTATCAGTACTTCGGCAACACCGTGCGCGACCAGACTGCGGCCATTGCCCAGGAGATCTCCGGCGTGGACGGCAGCGCGACCAAGACCGCCTCTCAGACGGCTGCTGCTAACGCTGCGAGCGAAGCCGACACCAAGCACACCCTGGACAATTACACCAACAACATCAACAAGTGACGCATCTGGACGGGAGCACCATGGGTGCTCCCGGGCGCGTACGCCCGCGCCCCGCTTCGCGTTGGAAACGTCCGGTGAATACGTCCGTCTCTCAAATCCTGGCTGGGCCCCTTGCGCGGCTGCCTCGCTGCTGCGCGCACCTCACGCCCTCCGCCGTCATGCAGCGGCTGCGCGTCCCTGTCCTCGCAGCCGCCGCCGGGTGGATGGCCGGCCTCCGTTTTGCGCCCCATAACCTGTGGCCGGCGACGCTGCTGGGGCTTGCGGGCCTGCTTGCCTTGCTCGCCCGCCAACGGCGCCCGTTGGGGGCGGCCATCGTGGGAGGGGTGTTCGGCCTGGCCCTGTTCATGCCCAGTCTGTGGTGGCTGTTTTCGGGGGTGGATCGCTCCCAGGAACCGGTGCTCGCCCTGCTCGGGCCGCTGGCGTTGATAGCGGGCCTTTCCTCGCTGCCGGCTGCGGTGGCGGCCCTGGTGGGTGCCGCCCGCCTGCCCTTGTCCCTGCGCCTCACCGTGCTCGCGCCCGCGCTGTGGGTGAGCAGCGAGTGGCTGCGCCATCAGGGAGCGCTTGCCTTCCCGTGGCTGACGGTGGGTTATGCGCAAGTGCCGGATGGGCCCCTCGCAGGCTTCGCGCCCCTGCTGGGCATCCTCGGGGTCAGCCTGGCGACGATGGTCTGCGCGGGCTGGCTCGCCTGGGCGGCGGTCGCGCGCCAAAGCCGCACACGCGTCGCGGCGGTGGCGGTGGTGGTACTGGTTTTGGTGGCTGGCGCGGCCGCCGGTCGCATCGAGTGGACGACACCAAGCGGGAAATCGGTGACGGCCGCCCTGCTGCAGGGCAACGCGCCGATGCGGGAAAAGTTCTCGCCGGAGGACACCGCGCGGGCCTTGCGCACCTATGGTGCACTCGCGGCGCGCAGCGAGGCGGCCCTGGTCATCATGCCCGAGACCGCCTTCCCGCTGTTCGAGCACCAGTTGCCGGCCGGGTTTCAGCGTTTCCTCGAAGCACTGGCCTGGGCACGGCAGGGCGACATGCTGGTGAGTTATTTTCGCCGCCGTGCCGAGGGCACGCCCTACGATTACGTGAGTTCCACCCGCAGCCTCGGCGTGTCGGGCAACCAGGTTTACGACAAGCAGCATCTGCTGCCCTTCGGCGAATTCATTCCCTTTGCCCGCTGGCTGCGCCCGCTCTACGAGCGCATGGCGAAGGTGCGCATGCTGGATACCAGTCCCGGCGCGCCGCACCCGGGTGACTTGGTTCTTGCGGGCACACGTATCGCGCTGCGCATGTGTTACGAGGATGTGTTCGGCAACGAGCGGCGGGAAGCGGTGGCCCAGTCCCAGTTGCTGGTAACGCTGGTGAACGATAGCTGGGACGGTGCGACCGCGCCCATGGATCAGCATCTCCAGATCTCGCAGGCGCGTGCGCTGGAGGCGGGCAAGCCCCTGTTGCGCGCAGCCAATACCGGCTGGACAGTGGCCATCGACCATCATGGCCACGTCCTGGACGCGCTGCCGCCCCAGACCGTGGCCAGCCTCATCACGCGCGTAGAACCGCGAACGGGCAGCACCCCCTATGTGCTGGCGGGTGATGCCTTGCCCATGTCGCTCGTGGCCCTGGGCCTGATGGTTTGTGCCCTGGCGGAAACGCGTGCCAGGGCATCTGCACGGGCCGGCGCATGAAACGGCATCAAGTTGGATTCCCTGCCCGCGGCCAGGCGCTGATCCTGGGATTGGCTTTTCTGTTTCTCAGTGCCGTGGTGATGTTCTACGCATTCAACAGCGGGCAGGCGGTGACCGAAAAAATCCGCCTGACCAACGCCGCCGACGCCGCGGCCTACAGCGCGGCCACGCTGGAAGCGCGGGCGCTCAATTACGACGCCTATGTCAACCGCACCATGGTCGCCAACGAAATCGCCATCGCCCAGGTGGTGAGCTTCGTGTCCTGGGCCCATTATTCGGCGACCCTGGTGGAAAACGCCGGGGCGCTTGACGATGTCGCGGGCAGTTGGATATTCAACCCCGGCGACTACACGGAGCTGGCGCAGCTTATGGCCGTCATAACGGGTACGGCCTATCTGAATGCATACACCGGCGGGGAGGGCACCGAGACTTTCCTGAATTATGTGGACACCCTGCTGCCCTCGCTGATCACCGCGCACGATACGGCCGTGCGGGCCTTGAGTGCCTCCCAGACCGTCCTTCACGCCAGTCTGCTCCTGGGCATCAGCCAGCGCAGCCTGGCGGATGAGATCGTCAAGAAAATCGATCCCGCCATGGCCGCCGAAGTGGTGCTGACCAGCTACGACTTCGACCGCTTCACCAAGGCCTACGGGAAGAGCGGCAGCACCGGCGACGAACGGGGTCGCTTCGCCGAAGTGACGACCGCCTCGCGCGACCGCTTCACGCGGGAGCGCGTCTGGACCCTGAGCGGGCCCACGATCTGGCCGCTGCAGAAGGACGTGGCGCTCAAGCGCCGCGGCGGCACGGATCTGGTGGGGTACGACGAATGGCGTGCCATGGACACCCTCGAGCATCATGGGCAACGGCTCGGCTGCGGCAAGTTCGGCCTCGACTGGTGCGGTGACGTGCAGCAGTCCATCAGTTGGGGCGCGGCCCAGGTGAACGCCCTGGGTGCCGACCAGGGGCACGGCTATCACGGCGGCTCCTACGCGGAAAACAGCCGCACCAGCAAGAAGCGCGCGGACCCTGCCATGGTCGATTTGACTGCCTCGGGCGGCGCCGTCTTCAGCGGCCTGCCCACCTCGCGTGATCTCGCCGATCTCGCCGCCGACGGAAGCCAGCGTACCGGCATCACCATCCGCGTCACCAAGCCGCGCAGCGTCACCCGCACCTCCGGCGGCGCGTCCATCATCCAGCCCGGCGGCGACCTGGCGCAATTCGGCGCCGATGCGCCGGGCTCGGTGCTCGCGGCGCTCTCCCGCGCCGAAGTGTTCTTCGACCGGCCGGTGGCTCGCAGCGATGGTCGCCAGGAACTGGCCAGCCTGTACAACCCCTACTGGCAGGTGAGGCTGGTCGCCCCCACCGCCGGCGACAAGGCCTACGCCGCAGCGTGGCAGAAAGGACTGGCATTGCCATGAAGTCGTCGCTGAAGAGAAGTGTGGTTGGCATGGCGCTGCTCGCCGCCGGGATCGCCCCCTGGGCTGCGGCCGGCACGATCGCGCCCCTGCCGGAAGGGGTGAAACCCCGCGGCACCACGACGGGCGTGTACGCCCATGCCACGGGCGTGGATCACCTGGCCCGCGAGATGGCGGCGCAAATGTTTGCCACAGCACAGGCGCAATGCCCGGCGCTCAAGCATCGGGAGGCGCGGCTCATATCCGGCAGTCTTGCGGACGCGGGCAAGTGGCAGGCCGACGCCTATTACACTGCCACCCAGTCGGCGAGCTATACGGTGAGCACGCAGATCGCGCCGGTCTCGGGGCACGACCTGTGCGATTTCCATGAAGTGACCCTGCACACGGTGGCGATCGCGTCCTTTGACGGCAAGCGCACCCGTCGTATTTCCTACCGCCCGGACAAGGCCAGCGCCACGTCGCTTACCGTCCCCGGCCGACGCCTGTTCACCCACCTCAACCCGGACAAGCTGAACGGGGGCGGGATGGGGGATTTCACGCCCACTGGCGGTCGCGAGGAGATCGCGGGGTTTCCCTGTCGCGTCATGCGGGCAAGCCTGGGACCCAGTACGCAAGAAATCTGTGTCATCGATTCCGTGCGCGTGCCCGACTACGTGCGTCAGATGCAGCTCAAGCTGTCCGTGACGTTGTCTGGACGCCCGCGGGGCGACGCCCAGGTGGACGTGCTCATTCCCGACGCCGACATCGATCGCGGCGTGTTCGCGCTTCCGGACGGGGTTCGCGTGGAGGAAAAACCATGATCCGACCGACGTCCGCCCGGCGCTGTTTTCCAACCGTGTTGCTGGGGGTGCTCACCGTTCTCTCCGCGGCCGCATCGGCGGACCCACTGCCGCGGGAGGACAGTCCCAGCGAAGCGCCGGTGACGGTCCCCTTGCCGGATGATCGCGCGCCCAGCGGCGCCCATGTGAGCGGGGTGTTCGTGCGCAAGACCGGAACCACGCCCCTTCATGCCGATGCCAGGATTCGTTTCGAGGCGGCAAGCATGATCTGCCCGAAGTTTCGGGGGCGGGCGGCGCGGCTCACCAGAGGACGCCTCGAGGACGCGGGCACCTTCTACGGCTACGAATACATCGGGCCGACCTATGTGGAATATCTCTATCTCCATGAGCTGGTGCCGCTGGACGCGAACGCCTGCGACTTCCAGGTACGGCTCAAGAAGATCGTCACCGCCATCCGGCGCGTGGGCGACCAGTGGGAAATCACCACCTACGCCAAGTCCGACAACCGGCCCGGCGACGTGAACGATCGCCACGAAAACGCCCTGCTGGACCTGATGAGCCCGGGTTACCTGCCGGCCAGGCGCAAGTTCCACCCGGGCTGGCGCGACTTTCTCCAGGACACCGGGAGCGAGGCGGAGCCTTTCCCCTTCGTCCATTGCCGCGTCATGGGCTGGCCGGGGGAGATGGCCTCCGCCTGCATCACGGACAGCCCCCGGCTCCCTGCGTTTGCGCGTCCCATGAGCCTGCGGGTGTCCTCCCCCTCGCCGGACAGCCCCGCGCATGCCTTCGAAGGACGGGTGGAGACACTGGTTTCCGTGGCACGCATCGATCGCGCCGTCTTCGATCCGCCCCGGGACCTGCCGGTCAAGGACAAGCGTTATGTCAGCCGTCCGTAGCATCACAGGCGCAGCCGAGGCCGGTGCGTCCACCGTCGAATTCATTGCCTTGGCCCTGGTGCTGGTGCCCTTCTTTCTCATCGTGCCCTTGCTAGGCAAGTACACGGATCTGGCGCAGACCACCGAAATCGCGAGCCGCTACGTCGCCTTCGAGGGCACCATCCGCAACAGCGCATCGAGCTTAAAGACCGATGCGGAACTCGCGGCCGAAGTGCGACGGCGCTTCTACAGCACCTCCGATGCACCGATCAAGACCCACGACGTGGCGATAAACATCCCGGCCCACCGCAATCCCGTCTGGGCCGACTATCAGGGCAAGCCCCTGCTGGCCGACTTCGACGCGGACGTGGCGGTGGAAACCAAGGTGGAGAGCAAGCATGTCCCGGCTGCCGCGGTGTTTTCGGGGCGCGCGGGGTTCAACCTCAATGAGGCCAACCTCTACACCGGACGTGTCACCGTGCGCCCGCGCAAGCTTGCGCTGCTCAAGCCCTTCGACGAGCTGGACCTGGTCCTGTCCCGCACCACCAGCATCCTGGTCGATGCTTGGGCGGCCGCCTCTCCCGGCATGGTGAAAGTCAAGGTGGAAGGGGCGGGCGCCGCCGCCTATCCGATTGCCCCCCTGGAGGCGCTGGGCAGCACGCTCGGGCAAGTGCCGCCCCTCATCCTCGACCCTGCCATGGACGTGAACGACATCGATCCGGAAATCGTTCCGGGGGATCGACTGCGATGAACGGCTCCTCGAAAACGGCTCGGACGATCCTGCGCGGCCTGGCGGCGCTGATCGTGGTCTGCTGCGCAAGCCCGCTCGCGGCCCTGGCCCTGCCAGTCCCGCCGGCCATGGAGGGCATCGATGCCGTAGACATCGCGCAATCCCTACGCATCAACGGCGTGCCGACTCGCGTTCGCGTGTTCGCCACCGACAAACCGCTGGCAGCGGTGCTGGCGTTCTACCGCACACGCTTCGGCGCCAGGCGCGTGGAGACCACCCTAAAGGGTTGGACCGTGGTGTCCCAGCGGCAGGGCGATCTGCTCTACACCGCGCGCCTGCGCAAGGCGCTGCGGGGCACCGAGGGCACGGTCTCCGTCAGCGATTTGAAAGCAGGCCTGGCCCATCTCGGCCGACCCCTGGGGCTCGGGCTCCCCGCCGGCAGCAAGCTGGCAGTGGACGTGGAGATGACCGACCCCGGCAAGCGGGCGCGCGTCGTGACGATCACCAACGACCACAGCGTGGAGACGAATGCGGCGTTCTTCAGGGCCGAGCTGCAATCTCGCGGCTACCGGGTGGAACGGGACCTGCCGGTGCAGCGCGCTGGGACGCAGGGACGCAGCCTGTGGTTTGCCGCCGCCAATCGCGAGGCCATCCTGGTCGTCTCGGCCCTGGCCTCGGGTACCAGCGTGGTGCTGAATCTCATCGAAACAACCGACACGGAGCGCTAGCCATGCAACAGCTATTGGAAAGGTGCCGCCCGATGCAATGCGGCCAGTCCATGGTGGAGTACCTGATCCTCACCGCCATCGTCGCCACGATTTTCTTCGCGCCCTTCGGCGGCGAGCCGCCGCTGCTGCTGCAGTTCGCCCAGGCCGTGGGCAAGGGTTTCGCCCGTTTCCTGTCCGCCATCGCCCTGCCGGTATGAGGTGGCCCGTGAAGCTCAAAATCCAACGTTCCTGGCTCATCTTCGCTGTCGCCGGGATTCTCGGCATCGGCGCGGCGCTTTTGGCCATGCGCTACCTCAACCAGCGCGTCGCGGAAATCGAGGCCCGTGGCAAGCAGGCCGTGCGCAAGGTGGTGGTGGCGAAGCAGGATCTGCAGAAAGGTGCCGCGCTGACGCCCGAGACCGTGGCGGTGCGCGAAGTGCCCGCCGAATGGGCCCACTCCGATGCCATCACCCCCGCCCAGTTCGACCGCGCGGCCAACGCGGTGCTGGCCTACCCGGCAATGAAGGGGGAGGCCATTTTGTGGGCACAGCTCGAAGGGGAAAAGGCGCCCAGTTTCTCGGCCCGGCTGACCCCGGGACGGCGCGCCATCACCGTGCCGGTGGACGAGGTGAGTTCGCTGTCCGGGATGCTGCAGCCGGGCGATCTCATCGACATCGTAGTCAACGTGCGCAAAGACAACCGCAACATCACTTTCGCGCTGCTGCAGGGTGTCACCGTCCTCGCCGCCGGAAACCGGGTGACCCCCGGGCCCGAAGGCGATGGGGCGCGCACACAGAGTTTCACTACCGTCACGCTGGAGACGACGCCGGAGGACGCCCAGCGCATCATCGCCGCGCGCGAGGTGGGCAAGATCACCGCATTGCTGCGGGCGCCGGGCGATACGGCGGAAATCTCGCGCAGCAAGCGCGATGCCTTTGCGTTGCTGGGCCTGTCCGAGCAGGCCATCGAGACGGCCGGCGGGGTGCCGGTCATCTATGGTGGCGCCGGCCACAAGCTCGGCGACGTGCCGCAGCTCAGGCTAGGCCCGGCGGGGCGCTCCGCCGGCAATGGTGAGGCCTTGGCCGACGCCGTGCGCGCGCTCGACATGTCGGGCGGCGTGAGCCCGTCACGACATGCTCCATAAAACAAAACATGGAAAGTTCGATGTTCAAACCCGTTTTTTTCCTGTTTGTCCCGCTTGCGTTATTCCTTCAGGTCGCGAACGCCGCCGCCGCGCCGGCGCCCAAGGCGCCTAAGGTGCGTGCCCTCGATACGCCGGCAGCGGGGGCACAGGAACCTGCCGAGATCGAAATGTTCGTGGGCGAGACCCGCGTGATGCCCCAGACCAATGCCGCCCGGCTGGCCGTGGGTAATGGCGCGGTGCTGTCCGCATCGGTGCTCGACGACCGTGAGATTCTCCTGATCGCCAACCAGGCTGGCGCGTCCAGCCTCTACATCTGGACCAAGAACGGGCGCAGCCGCAAGCTCAAGATCACCGTGCTGCCCAGCGACATGTCGCGGGTGCTCAACGAGATCGTCGATGTCTTGGTCGGCATTCCCAATGCCAAGGTGCGCCGGGTGGGCGACAAGGTGATCGTCGAAGGCGACGACCTGAGCGACGCCGACCTGGCCAAGATCGACGAACTGGCCAAGCGCTATCCACAGATCATCAATTTCACCAACCGCCTGGGCTGGGAAAAGATGGTCGTGATGGACGTCAAGGTGATGGAACTGCCGACCAACGTCCTGCGCGAGATCGGGCTCAAGTGGAGCAGCACCGGCGGCGTGGCCGTGGGCGGGGTATGGGGCCCCATCCGCCGCGGCGACGGGCCGTACCAGATCAACGTGCTGGCGGGACAAAACAACCCCCCGCCCATCACCACGCCCGGCGGCGGTCCGCTGCCCGTTCCGTCCGGCCTCAACATTCTGTCCCTGGTCAACCTGGGCCTGAACGCCCAGCTCAACCTGCTGGTGCAGAACGGGGTCGCGGCCCTGCTGGCCGAGCCAACCCTGTCCGCGCGCAGTGGCTCCAAGGCGACCTTCCTCGCCGGCGGCGAATTCCCTTACGAGGTCAGCAATATCAACGGCACCACGGTGCTGTTTCGCGAATACGGCATCAGGCTCAGCATCGAGCCCCGCGTGGACCACAAGGGCGTGATCCGCGCCAAGGTGAGCAGCGAGGTGAGCAACATCGACGCCTCGGTGGTGACCCGCGCCGGTCCGGCCCTGAGCACGCGCAAGACGGAGACCGAGTTCAACGTCATCCAGGGCCAGACCATCGTCCTGAGCGGGCTGCTCTCCCGCGAGACCTCGAACCAGGTGGACAAAGTGCCGTTCCTGGGTGACATCCCCATCCTCGGTGCCCTGTTCAAGTCCAAGCGTTACCAGAAACGGGAGACCGAACTGGTGGTGTTCGTAACGCCCATGGTCACGACACCCGATGACCCCGCGCTCACGGCTTTCAAGGAATCGGTGCAGAAGAAGGTGGAGGAGGTCAGTCATTCCCCCACTGCGGCGCCCGCCGAAGCGACACGTGGTTTCGACGACTTCTGAGGTGAATGCCATGTTCAGTGTGACCATCACCGACAGCGACGGCACCACGGTGGAGACCGCCGTGAATGCCAACGAGGCCCTGCTGGGCCGGGGCAGGCATTGCGCGGTGCAGCTTGCCGGCTGGCGCATCGGGCGCGAGCACGCGCGGCTGCTGCGCGCTGGCGGCGGCTTGTATATCGAGGATTTGGGGCAGTTGGCGGGCACCTGGGTGAATGGTGCACGCGTGGTGCGCCACGGGCCGCTGGACTTCGCCGATGAGATCGTCATCGGCGGCTACCGCATCCGCGTGAAGGACCGGCAGCCGGCCGAGGCACCCGTGGCAGCCGAAGCCCGGGAGCGCGCGACCCTCGAGTACGCCACGCCCAGCGACGCCACGCCCACGCCCACCCAACCACACAATCTGGACGCAGCGGCCATCCAGGGTCGCTACCTCTGGCGCAAACGCATTCACGAGCGCCTGCTGGATACCATCGACCTGCGGCGACGTGATCTCACGCGCATGACCGAAGCCGAGCTGCGCAAGGAAACCGAAAGCCTGGTGCGGGAGCTGATCGAGGCCGATCCCGAACTGCCGCCAACGCTGGATCGCGACGCCCTGCTCAAGGAGGTCCTCAACGAAGCCATCGGACTGGGGCCGCTGGAAGAACTGCTGGCGGACGAGGGCGTGACCGAGATCATGGTCAACCGCTTCGATCAGATTTACGTGGAGCGCAACGGCCGGCTGGAGCCGTATCCGCTGTCCTTCACCAGCGACCGCGCGGTGATGGGGGTGATCGAGCGCATCGTGGCGCCCATCGGGCGGCGCATCGATGAATCCTCGCCCATGGTGGACGCACGCCTGAAGGACGGTTCCCGGGTCAATGCCATCATCCCGCCGCTGGCGCTGAAGGGGCCGACCCTCACCATCCGCAAATTCGCCCAGCGCCGGCTGACCATCGACGACCTGCTGGCCTATGGCTCCCTTTCCGCCGCCATGGGCGCCTTCCTGCGCGTTTGCGTCGAGCAGCGCAAGAACATCGTCGTCTCCGGGGGTACCGGCTCGGGCAAGACCACTTTCCTCAACGTCCTTTCCAACTTCATCCCGGACGGCGAGCGGGTCATCACTATCGAGGATGCGGCCGAGCTCAAGCTGCACCATGCCAACCTGGTGTCGCTGGAAGCGCGTCCCGCCAACCTCGAAGGACGGGGGCAGGTGACGATTCGCGACCTGGTCCGGAACGCGCTGCGCATGCGGCCGGATCGCATCGTGGTGGGCGAGTGCCGCGGCGGCGAAGCCCTGGACATGCTGCAGGCCATGAACACCGGCCACGACGGCTCCCTCACCACGCTGCATGCCAACAGTCCCCGCGACGCACTGGCGCGGCTGGAAACCCTGGTGCTGATGGCCGGCATGGACCTGCCGCTCATGGCCATCCGCGAGCAGATCGCCAGTGCCGTGGACATCATCGTGCAGCAGACGCGCTTTGCCTGCGGCGCGCGCAAGGTCACCAGCATCAGCGAAGTCACCGGCATGGAAGGCGGCACCATCCAGCTGCAGGAGCTCTTCAGATTCGAGCAGCATGGCTATGGCGATGATGGGGGTGTGCGTGGGCGCTTCGTCGCCGGCGGCATCGTGCCGAGCTTCTACGAGGAACTGCGGGCGCGCGGCGCCACGCTGGACCTGTCGATGTTCGACGGCGGAGAGCAGCCATGAGCGGCGCCGTGTTCGGCATCGTTGTCGGGATCGGAATGGCGGTTGCGCTACTGGCGTGGGCCGCCTTCGACATCGGCGTGGTGGCCGTCGCCCGCTACCGCGAGGCCTTCACCCAACGCGCCCATTTCAGCCTGCGCGAGCTGTTCCTGTTCGTGGACCCCACGCACCTCTTCATCGCCAACATCGCCCTGATTCTGCTCGCCGGCATCGGAGTCTGGGTGGCGAGCGGCCTGTTCCTGCTGGGGGTGGCGGCGGCGGTGGGGGCGGCGATTCTGCCGCGGCTCATCCTGCGCAAGCTGCGTGAGCGGCGTCTGCACGCCATCGAACAGCAGTTGCCGGATGCGCTGCTGGTGATCGCGGGGGGTCTGCGCGCCGGTGTCAGCCTGAGCCACGCCCTGCAGCAGCTGGTGCGCGAGACGCGACCGCCGGTTTCTCAGGAGTTCGAGCTGGTGCTGCGCGAGCAGCGGCTGGGTGTGGCCCTGGACCAATCCCTGGAGAACCTGGCGCGGCGCGTGCCGCTGCAGTCGGTGACGCTGTTCGTGTCCGCCATGCGCATCGCCAACGAGACCGGCGGCAGCCTCGCCGAAGCCCTGGAGCGTGCCGCGCAGACGCTGCGCAGCAAGATCGCCATGGAGGGCAAGATTCGCGCCCTCACCGCGCAGGGCAAGCTGCAGGCCTGGGTCGTCGGTCTGCTGCCGGTGTTCCTGTTTCTCGCCTTGAGCAAGCTGGAACCTGCTGCCATGAGTCTGCTGTGGACCACGCGCATGGGCTGGGGGACGATCGCGGTGGTCGTGCTGCTGGAGTTCTTCGGCGTCGTGCTCATCCGCAAGATCGTTGCCATCGACGTGTAAAACCATGGCCGCAGCGGCGACCTCCTCCCTGATCGTGGCTGGCGTGGGGCTGCTCACCGGGCTGTCGGTGGGCCTCGTGGGTTGGCAACTGTCGCGCGCCGTCGTCGAGGTGCCGCCGGAAGACCGCACCTATCTCGACCCGCCGCCGCCCGCCTTCCGCCTGCTGTGGTGGCCCATCCAGTGGGTGGCCTATTACCTGGGGCCGCTGCTGCCGCTGCGCCAGCGCCAGCGCCTGCTGGTGCAGCTGCGGCTCGCCGGCCTCGACTATGCGCTGTCGCCGGAACAACTCATCGCCCAGCGCCTGCTCGCCAGCTTGCTCGGCGGACTGCTTTTGTGGTGGATCGCCGGTTCCTTCCGGGCCGCCAACTCCCTGGGCTTCGGCCTGCTGGGCGCGCTGCTGGGCTACGCCCTGATGCATGCCTGGTTCCGTGACCGCATCGCGCTGCGGCGGCGCGAGACCCTGAAGACTCTGCCGTTCTTCCTGGACCTCATCACCCTCTGTGTGGAGGCTGGCCTCAACCTCACCGGCGCCTTCCAGCAGGCGGTGGCCAAGGGCCCGGCAGGCCCCCTGCGCGACGAACTGAAGCGGGTGTTGCGAGACATCCGCGCCGGCAAGCCGCGGGTGGATGCACTGCGCACCTTCGCCGACCGGCTCAACGAGCCCGCGGTGGCGAGCCTGGTATCCGCCCTGATCCAGGGCGAAGCCATGGGCATGAACCTGGGGCCCATCCTGCGCGCCCAGGCGGAGCAGCGGCGGGTCGAGCGCTTCGTGCGCGCCGAGAAGGCGGCCATGGAGGCGCCGGTGAAGCTGCTGTTTCCGCTCATCTTCTTCATCTTCCCATGCACCTTCCTGATCCTGCTGTTCCCCATCATCGTCCGCTTCCTGCAAATGGGGTTGTGATGCCACGCGAACTGCTCATCAACGGGAAGGTGCTGCGGTTGCACGTGGCCGACCGCTTCCTCGCCCGCGCCCGTGGCCTGCTTTGGCGCCGCCTCAGCCGGGAAGAGGGCCTGCTCATCGTCCCCTGCGCCGCGGTGCACACCTTCGGCATGGCCTATGCCATCGACGCGGTGTTCCTGGATGCCCAGCAGCGCATCCGCAAAATCGTCGCGCCGCTGCCCCCGTGGCGCATCGCCGTCTGCCCAAGTAGCCGCGCGGTACTGGAGCTTTCGGCGGGGCAGGCGGAGGCGCTCGGGCTCGAGGTGGGCCAAAGCCTGACGGTTCTGGGCGAGGCGGGCCGGCCATGAGGCGCCGTCCTCTGACGGCCCGGTGGGCACGGACGCGCGGCGCCTCCCTGGTGGAGTTCGTCGTCGTGGCGCCCACGGTGCTGATGCTGGGGCTGGCCACCCTGCAGGCCGGGCTGGTGTATCACGCCAAGAGCAATCTCAACTACGCCACCTTCGAAGCGGCGCGCGCCGGTGCCGTCGATCATGCCCGCATGGAGGCCCTCTTCACCGGCCTGCGGCGGGGGCTGGTGGCCTACTACGGCGGCGGCACCACCCCGACGGAACTCGCCCAGTCCTACGCCCGGCTCGTAGCCGACCTGGCTACCAGCCCGGTGCGCATCGAAATCCTCTCACCCAGCAAGGAGAGCTTCGACGACTACGCCAGCCCGGCCCTGGCGGCCAGGCTCAAGGTCAAGGGTCGCGTCATTCCCAACGCCAATCTTGCCTTCCTTCAGTGTCCGATGGATGTGCCGGGCTGCAACCACGACCCCAAGACCAACCGATCCGGCCAGACCCTGCAGGACGCCAATCTACTCAAGCTGCGCGTGACCTACGGCATCCCCCGGGAGAAACAACTGCCGCTGGTGGGGCGGTTTTACACCTGGGCGCTGTCGGTGCTCGATGCCGACGACCCGGACACCTTCCGCAAGGCCCTCATCGCCCGCGGCCGCATTCCCATCGTCGCCCACACCGTCATCCGCATGCAGTCTGAGGCCATCGAGAACGACGCCATGGCCTCCATCCCGGGTCCGGGCAATGACGGCAAGCCAAAGGACCCCGGGCCGCCCTATGGAGGGAGTGGGACCCTGCCCAAGTGCACCGCGGGGGAGGCGGCCTGCGCGGCCCAGTCGACCTGCGATCCTGCACAGGGCAACTGCCCCGACAAGCCTGTGTGCATCAACCTCGCGCCCGCGCCATGAAACACGACGTGCATCGATCAGGGCGGACCCGCCCGTTCGGCAAGCGCCTCTGGCTCATGGCGCTGGGACTGGCCGCCAGTGTCGCCGCGCTGCCCTTGCTCCCAGCCCAACCCGCGTGCGACCCTTCGAAGGCCTCCTGCATGGGCGGCACTGCAACGAAGGCGGAATGCCCCGGGATCTGTCTGGGTAGCCTCGAACGGAAAATGCGGTTCGTGAGGGCGAACAACTGCACGTTACGCCTGTCCGATGCCTGTACCGAGAAGTGGCGGGTGGACAAGGAGTTTCTGGAGAGAAGCGAGGGCGTGCTGGAAGTTAAAGGTTACGTTCCCACAGACAAGAATGGGAAGGTGATTGCTTCCAGCGGCGTCACCATCAGCACCGGGGTCGATCTCGGTCAGCAAAGCGCAGCAGGCACGAAAGCCGTGCTCAATGCCTACATCAAGGACAAGGGTAACCCCGACAACGTCGATGTGGCTGCGTTGATGAAGAAGCTCGATCCCTACTTCGCCCCTCTAAAAGGGCAAAAAGCAGTTGATGCGTTGGTCAAGAGCCCGCTGACCGTCACTAAAGCCGAGGCCAGGCTTCTGGCGGACGCGTTTGGCTACGACACGCAGAAGAGAGTCGCCGCACAGTTCGACAGGAAAAACACACAGGGAATGGTCTTCAAGAAACTTCCGGAAGAGGCGCAGACGGTCATCGTCGATTTCGCCTATCAATACGGACTGAGCGATTCAAAGGACTCAATTCGCCAGACGTTCTGGAGATACGTCTACGATGGCGAGTGGCAAAAACTGGCAGACTGGCTTTACAGACCACCCGATCAATACAGGGACCGCAGACGCCGGGAGAGTGACGTACTGCGGTTCGGTATCGACAACGCTTATTTGCCGGAAACCGGCAATCCCTGTCCGCCTGCGAGTCAGGGCGGGGGTAATCAAAGCAGACCATGAAAGGACGTTTCAAGATGATGAGGATTCGTCAAGCAATTTACGTGACAGCTCTCGCGATGCTGTTCCTCCCATTCTCATTTGCTGCAGCGCAATTAAACAGCGTCCCAGTTACCCCTTTGGATAAAAAGACTATTACGTCGACTATTGAAGCGTTCACCGGGAATGCTAAGGCACTCTATTATTCATTCACTCACCCAGGCATCGAAGACAAGGCCTTGGTATCGAGCCGCATCCTCGACGGCTTCCAGGCCGGTCCAATGCGCTTGACCCTGAAAGACGGAACGACCATTTACTGGGGCTTTAGATACAAGGAGGCCACGACTCGATCTGTCGCCATCTATGGTCCGGACGGTCGCCCGCGCTTGCTTGCCGCCGTGGACAGTGTGCCAGGGTGTAGTGGTTGGCATTGCGAGCCGTTCACGTCCATTGAGGCATACGAAGCTTATGCGAGCAGAACCTTCCTGCATCCGGGCATTACCCTGTACGTACGCGACAAGCGCGACCTCGAAACTTATCTTCCTTATTTCACGCGTTGGCTGCATGCCAAATTGTTGGGCTTTAACGTCGATTGCAAAGACCCCAAGATGGCGGACGCCTGCGGATTCGTCACGCAAACCGAGTGGCTGGAGATCATTCCGACGCGAGCTTATCTGCTCCCGTCGATGCGGCCCCTCGAACTCCCCAAGGTGAAGGCGGCCGACATCCCGCTGGAGGCGTTCACCCAATGAAAGCCATCCTGGGCATGCACGCGTTTCTGAAATATCGGTGCGCGCATCAAAGCTGACGAAAGTCCCCATGATGCTTCCCCGCCGCCATTTCCTCGCCGCGACGGCCCTGGCACTCCTGAGCCCGGCGCTGCGCGCTGAAATCCTCACCGGTCCCGATGCCACCATGCACGGGCAGCGCGACCGCGCCCTATGGCTTGCTGCGCAGCGGCTTAAAGGGGTGCGCCTGGCCAAGCCGGGCGA